>NZ_JBJLRD010000007.1:0-117460 GCF_050871305.1 Kineococcus gypseus
CCGCCCCCCCCCCCCCCCACCCCCCCCCCCCCCCCCCCCCCCCCCCCCCCCCCCCCCCCCCCCCCCCCCCCCCCCCCCCCCCCCCCCCACCCCCCCCCCCCCCCCCCCCCCCCCCCCCCCCGCCCCCCCCCCCCCCCCCCCCCCCCCCCCCCCCTCTTCGCGTTCACGCCGGCGCGTCAGCCGGGACGGGCCAGCACTCAGCGCAGCCGCAGCACGGCTCCGGCGAGCGGCTTCGGGCGGTACGACGTCGTCTTGCGTCCCATGAGGCGTCCCTGCGTGACCGCACGCGCGAGCTCGCTCCAGCGCGGAGCCGGCAAGAGCACCACGTCGACGCCGTCGCCGGCTTCCAGGACCGCACCGGGGTCGGTGGTGTACTGCACGAGCTGCCCCGGCACGCCTCCAGCCGCGAGCATCTCGTCGACCCACGCCGCGGCGCCCGTCGCCGTGGCGGTGCCCCCCGGCGTGTGCAGCAACCACGTGTCCCCGGCGCTGAGCAGCACGCACTGCGGCTCCTGCAGGCCGGCGACGGCCTCGCGCCCGGCGACGGCCTCGCGCAGCGCCGTGCCGTCCACGGGTGCCAGCACCTCGGCGCGGGGCGCGGCCCGGACGAGCAGCTCTCCCGCTCCACGGGGGGCGACGCGGTGCAGCGCCCGCACCTCCAGCGGTGCAGCGCCGGGGACGGCCAGGGCGGCCAGCACCGCGCTCGTGCCCGCCGTCGACCTCTGGGCGTCGCGCTGGGCGGCGCTGTAGCGGTGGTGACCGTCACCGATGATCCACCGGCGACCGCCTGCAGCCGTCGCCAGGGCGTGGACCTGGTGCTCGTCGTCGACGCGCCACACGTCCACCGCGGTCCCGGCGCCGTCGCGGGTCGACGCGACGTGCGCCCCGTGCCGCGTGACCTGTTCCACGAGCGGACCGAGCGCAGGGGCGTCCACGGGGTCGTCGCCCGGCCGGGCGACCCCGGCGTCGGCCAGCAGCAGGGGCTCGGAGTCGACCCGGGTGGCCTCGAGCCGCTCCAGGCGGGAGCGCACAGCGTGCTCCATGGTCGCCTCGTGGGGGTGGACGCGCTCGTCGCCGTGGGCGCCGACCGTCAGCTCCCCGAGGAGGAACTGGTGCGAGCGCCCCCCGGCGCTCTGCTGCAGGACGTACAGCGACGGGGGGTCCTGCACCAGCACCCCCCGCTGCAGCCACGTGAGCACCGCCGGGCGCGGCCCGTCGCCCGGGTCCGCGTACTCCGGGCGCTCCAGGTGCGTGACCAGGTGCGGGCCGGCCGCCAGGGCGGCCTCGCGCCGCTCGCGCGCGATCTCCGTGTGCGGCGGGGCCAGGACCGACCCGAGCGGACCGACCACGTCCTCGTCGTAGCGCAGACCGGGGAACGGGCGCAGCAGCGGTGCCGACGGGGCCGGGTCCCTGGACGCGGCCGGAGCGGTGGCGCGCGCCCCCGTGCGTCCGGCCTCCACCCGGCGCATCCTACGGTCGAGCCGTGCTGCGCCGCGGTCACCGCGCCCGTCCCAGGAGGTCCTGCCGTGCCCGACGATCCCGACGCCGCGACCGCTCCCGACGGTGGGGCGCGCGAGCCGGGGCGGCCCCGGGGCGGCCCGTACGAGTGGCTGCAGCGCGGGCTGGCCCTGCTGGCCGACGGCGAGGCCGCCGCCGCGGCCACGCTGCTGGCGCGCGCCCACGCCCAGGAACCCGGCTCCACCGGTGTCCTCGAGGCGCTGGCCCGGGCGCAGTACGACGCCGGTGACGTCGCCGCCGCCGCCGAGTCCTTCCGCCACCTCGCCCAGGCGCGGCCCGCCGACGACTACGCTCACTTCGGTCTGGGGCTCAGCCTCAGCCGCCTCGGGCGCTTCGGCCTGGCCGCCGAGCACCTGGCGATGGCGCACGCCATGCGCCCGGACCGGCCCGAGTACGCCGACCGTCTGCGACAGGTCCGCGCCACCCTGGCGGCGCGGCAGAGCCCGGGGAGTCCGTGAGCACCACCGAGAGCACCAGCGCCACCACCGGGTCCGGCGCCACGCCGACCACGCTGCGCGGCACCGCCGGCGCGCTGCTCACCGAGCACGACGCCGTCCTGCTGGACCTCGACGGCGTCGTCTACGTGGGGCCCCACGCCGTCCCGCATGCCGCCGACTCGCTCACCGCCGCCGCCGGCGGCGGCGCGCGGCTCGCCTACATCACCAACAACGCCTCCCGCCCGCCGGCCACCGTGGCCGCGCACCTGCGCGAGCTGGGCGTGCCCGCCGAGGACGGCGACGTCGTCACCTCCGCCCAGGCCGCGGCCCGCCACCTCGCGCAGCGCCTGGCCCCCGGTTCCCCGGTGATGCTCGTGGGTGGGGCAGGGCTGCGCGAGGCGCTGGAGCTGGCCGGGCTGACACCGGTGGCATCCCTGGCCGACGGGCCCGCGGCCGTGGTGCAGGGCTTCTCCCCGGACACCTCCTGGGCGCGGCTGGCGGAGGCCACCCACGCGGTGCGCTCCGGCCTGCTGTGGGTGGCCACCAACCTCGACGCCACCGTGCCCACCCCCGGCGGGCCGGCCCCCGGCAACGGCCTGCTCGTGCAGCTGGTCGCCAGCGCCGCCGGTCGCCGGCCGGACGTGGTGTGCGGCAAGCCGGAGCGCGCGCTGTTCGACGAGGCGGTCGAGCGGCTGGGCGCGCGGCGGGCCCTGGTCGTCGGCGACCGGCTGGACACCGACCTGCAGGGCGCGCGCACCGCCGGGCTGACCGGCCTGCTCGTGCTGACGGGGGTCACCGGTGTGGCGGAGCTCTTCGCCGCCGGCGAGCACGAGCGCCCGCACCTGGTCGGCCGCGACCTGCGCTCGCTGGGCGACGCGCACCCCGCCACGGTGCTCGAGGAGCGCGACGGTGCGCTCACCGCCCGCTGCCGCGGGGCCGAGGTGCGCGTGGCCACCGGCGCGGCGGAGGTGACCGCTGCGCACGGCGGGCCCGACGGGCTGGACCTGCTGCGCGCCGCGAGCGAGGCGGTCTGGCGCGTGCGCGACGCCGGGCTGGACGAGCGCTGGGGCGTGGACACCGCCACGCTGCTCGAGCCGGTCGCGCGCAGCGTGGACGCCGCGCCCGCGGCGGGCGGCGGGCACGGCGCTGTCGGGCGCGGCTTGTAGCCTCACCCGGGTGAGCGAGCAGTCCACCCCGCCGCCCCGGCCCGCGCCGCCCGCCCGTGCGGCGGCGGGGCCGACGCGCCCCGAGGAGGGCGCCGCCGAGCGGGCGCTGCAGCGGGCCCTGGGCCGGCTCGACGAGCTCGACGCCCTCCAGGTGCACGAGCACGCCGCCGTCTACGCGGAGGTCGACGACGCGCTGCGCGAGCGCCTGGCCGGCACGGAGGGCTGACGTGGCCCGACGGCTGCGCCTGGACACCGAGCTCGTGCGCCGGGGCCTGGCCCGCTCCCGCGAGCACGCCGGGGAGCTGGTGGCCGCCGGCCGCGTGCGCGTGGGCGGCACCGCGGCCGGCAAGGCGGCCACCCAGGTCGACCCGGGCGCGGCGATCGTCGTGGAGGAGCGCGAGGGCGAGGTCGCCTACGTCAGCCGGGGGGCCCACAAGCTCGTCGGCGCGCTGGACGCCTTCGGCGTGCAGGTGGCCGGGCGCCGCTGCCTGGACGCCGGGGCCAGCACGGGCGGCTTCACCGACGTGCTGCTGCGGCGCGGGGCCGGGCACGTCGTCGCCGTCGACGTCGGCTACGGCCAGCTGGCCTGGCCGCTGCGCCAGGACCCGCGCGTGACGGTGCTCGAGCGCACCAACGTGCGCACCCTGCAGCCCGAGCAGGTCGCGCCGGCGCCCTCCCTGGTCGTGGCCGACCTGTCCTTCATCTCCCTGGCCCTCGTCCTGCCCGCGCTGGTGCGGTGCGTCACCCCGGAGGCTGAGCACGTGCTGATGGTCAAACCCCAGTTCGAGGTCGGCCGGGAGGCCCTCGGCGCCGGCGGCGTGGTGCGCAGCGCCGCGCTGCGCGCCGACGCGGTGCGCTCGGTGGCCGCCGCGGCCGCCGGCTGCGCTCTGGGGGTGCGCGGCGTGGCCGCGAGCCCGCTGCCCGGCCCCAGCGGCAACGTGGAGTACTTCCTGCACCTGGCCGCGGGCGCGCCCGCCCTGGACGAGGACGCCCTGCAGCGCGCCGTCGCCGAGGGCCCGCAGGCGGGGCTGTCGTGAGCGCCACCGCCGTCGGCGCGGCGGGCGGGGTCCCCGCCGCGGGCGCGCGCAGCGTGCTCGTGCTGGCCCACACCGGCCGCCCCGAGGCCGTCACCGCGCTCACCCAGGTGGTGCGCCGCCTGCACGACGCGGGGGTGCGCACCCTCATGACGCCGGAGGAGGCGCGCGCTCTCAGCGTCTCCGACCGCCGGCTGGTGGCCGAGCGCGACCTCGAGGGCGCCGTCGAGGGCGCCGAGATGGTCATCGTCCTGGGCGGTGACGGGACGATCCTGCGCGCGGCGGAGCTGGTGCGCGGCACGAGCACCACGCTGCTGGGCGTCAACCTCGGCCACGTCGGCTTCCTGGCCGAGGCCGAGCGCGAGGAGGTCGTCGGCACCGTCTCGCGCGTCGTGGCCGGCGACTACCGCGTCGAGGAGCGCATGACGCTGGACGTCGAGGTCGTCCTCGACGGCGAGGTCGTCGCCCGCTCGTGGGCCGTCAACGAGGTCTCCGTGGAGAAGGGCAACCGCGAGCGCATGATCGAGGTGGTCGTCGACGTCGACGGCCGCCCGCTGAGCACGTTCGGCGGCGACGGCGTCATCGCCGCCACCCCCACCGGCTCCACCGCCTACGCCTTCTCCGCCGGCGGCCCGGTCGTCTGGCCCGAGGTCGAGGCCCTGCTCGTCGTGCCGATCAGCGCGCACGCCCTCTTCGCGCGCCCCCTGGTGATCGCCCCCACCTCCAGCGTGGGGGTGGAGGTGCTGCCCAGCCTCGACGACGGCGGGGTCGTCTGGTGCGACGGGCGGCGCACCTTCGCCGCCCCCACCGGCGCGCGCGTGGAGGTGCGCCGCTCGGCGCAGCGGGTGCGCCTGGCCCGGCTGAGCACGGGCATCTTCACCGACCGGCTCGTGGCGAAGTTCGGCCTGCCGGTGCACGGCTGGCGCGGCCCGCGCGCGGCCGCGGACGGGGCGTGACGCCGTGATCGAGGAGATGCGCATCCGCCAGCTCGGCGTCATCCGCGACGCCCGTCTGCCGCTGGGCCCGGGCCTGACCGTGATCACCGGTGAGACCGGTGCGGGCAAGACCATGGTCGTCACCGGCCTGGGGCTGCTCATGGGCGAGCGCGCCGACGCCACCGCGGTGCGCGCCGGCGCCGAGTCCGCCTCCGTGGAGGGCAGGCTCAGCGTCGACCCCGACGGCCCGGCGGCCGTGCGCGCCCGCGACGCCGGCGGGGAGCTGGACGAGGGCGAGCTGGTGGTGGCCCGCACCCTGTCCGCCGGCGGGCGCAGCCGCGCCCACGTGGGCGGGCGCGCCGCGCCCGTGGGCGTGCTGGCCGAGCTCGCCGAGCAGCTGCTGGCCGTGCACGGGCAGACCGACCAGCTGCGGCTGCGCTCGCCGGGGCAGCAGCTGCGGGTGCTGGACGCCTTCGCCGGGGCGGCGCTGGACGCCGACCGCACCGCGTACGCCGAGCGCTTCTCGCGCTGGCGCGCGCTGGCCGCCGAGCACGACGACCTGACCGCGCGCGCCGTCGAGCGCGCCCGCGAGGCGGAGCTGCTGCGCCTCGGCCTGGAGGACGTCGCGCGCGTGGACCCGCGCCCCGGCGAGGACGTGGCCCTGCGCGAGGAGGCCGGCCGGCTGGCGCACGTGGAGGTCCTGCGCAGCGCGGCCGCCGGGGCGCACGAGGCCCTGACGGGCGAGAGCGCCGGCGGTGAGGACGGTCCGGGCGCCGGCGCGGACGTGCTGGTCGAGAGCGCCCGGCGCGCGCTGGCCCTGGCCGGCGAGCACGACCCGGCGCTGGCCGCGCTGGCCGCGCGCGCCGGCGAGCTGTCGTACCTGCTGGCCGACCTGTCCACGGAGGTCGCCGCGTACGCCACGGGCCTGGAGGCCGACCCGGCGCGCCTGGCCGCGGTGGAGGAGCGCCGGTCGCAGCTGACCGCCCTGGTGCGCCGCTTCGCCCCGGTGCCCGGCGAGGACGGCCTGGAGGGCGTGGACGCCGTGCTGGCGTGGGCGCAGCGCTCCGCGGCCCGGCTGCTGGAGCTGGACGACGACGGGCGCCTGGAGCGGCTGGCCGCCGAGCGCGACGCCGTGGAGGGCGAGCTGCGCGAGCTGGCGCGGCGCCTGAGCGAGGCCCGCACCCGCGCCGCGCGCGAGCTGGAGGAGCGCGTGGCGGCCGAGCTGGCGGCCCTGGCCATGCCCAGCGCGCGGGTGCGCGTGCAGGTGCGCACCGGTGCGGAGCTGGGCCCGCACGGGTGCGACGCGGTGGAGCTGCAGCTGGCCGCGCACTCGGGGGCCGGCTACCGGCCCCTGGCGCGCGGGGCCTCCGGCGGGGAGCTCTCGCGCGTCATGCTCGCGCTGGAGGTGGTCCTGGCCGGGGCCGACCCCGTGCCCACGATGGTCTTCGACGAGGTCGACGCCGGTGTGGGAGGGCGGGCGGCCGTGGAGATCGGCCGGCGGCTGGCGGCCCTGGCGCGCAGCACCCAGGTCATCGTCGTGACCCACCTGGCGCAGGTGGCCGCCTTCGCCGACGCGCACCTGACGGTGGTCAAGACCGACGACGGCAGCGTCACCGAGTCCGGCGTGGTGCGCCTGGACGACGACGGGCGCGTGGAGGAGCTGGCGCGCATGCTCTCCGGCCGCGGCTCGGGCACCGCGCGGGCGCACGCCGAGGAGCTGCTGCGCTCCTCGCGCGAGGAGGCCGCCCGCGCCGCCGCACCGGCGCGCCCACCGTCGCGGCGGCCGGCCCCGCCGCGCGTGCGACGATCGGCGCGCACCGCCGACCGCGCGGCCGACCGCGCCGGCGGCTGAGGCCGTCCGTCGCGGCGGGCCGGGGGCGCGGCGGCACCCGGCGGGGCGGCCGCCGCGGGACGAGGAGCGAGGACGGCCGTGCCGTCGGGTGAGGAGCAGCAGCGTGAGCAGGCGCCGGTGGGGACGCGGGCCGGCCCGGGCGGGCGGCGCGGGCGGCGCCGCGCAGGTGCGCACCGGCGCCGTGGCGGGCACCGCCCGCGTCGACCGGCGCACCAAGGCGCTGACCAAGCGGCTGCGCCCCGGTGACGTCGCGGTCATCGACCACCTCGACCTCGACCGCGTCTCGGCCGAGGCCCTGGTGGCCTGCGCGCCGGCGGCCGTGGTCAACGCCTCCGCGAGCACCTCGGGGCGCTACCCCAACCTCGGCCCGGAGATCCTCGTCTCCGCCGGGGTGCCGGTGCTCGACGCCGTGGGCACCGGGGTCATGACGGCGCTCGCCGAGGGCACCCGCGTGCAGCTGGACGGCGAGGAGCTGCTGGCCGACGGGGAGGTGCTCGCCCGCGGCCGCCGGCTCACGCCGGAGCTGGTCGCCGCCGACGCGGAGACCGCCCGCGCCGGGCTGTCCCTGCAGCTGGAGGCGTTCGCGGCCAACACCATGGAGTACCTGCGCCGCGAGCGCGACCTCCTGCTCGACGGCGTGGGCGTGCCCGACGTGCGCACCCCGCTGGAGGGCCGGCACGTGCTCATCGTGGTGCGCGGGTACCACTACAAGGAGGACCTCGTCACGCTGCGCCCGTACGTGCGCGAGTACAAGCCGGTGCTCATCGGCGTCGACGGCGGCGCCGACGCCATCCTCGAGGCCGGCTGGAAGCCGCACATGATCGTCGGCGACATGGACTCCGTCTCCGACGCCGCCCTGCGCAGCGGCGCGGAGGTCGTGGTGCACGCCTACCGCGACGGGCGCGCCCCCGGCCTGGAGCGCGTGCGCCGGCTGGGCATCGACGCCGTGGTCTTCCCCGCCACGGGCACCAGCGAGGACGTGGCGATGCTGCTGGCCGACGACAAGGGCGCCAGCCTCATCGCCGCCGTGGGCACCCACGTCACCCTGGTGGAGTTCCTCGACAAGGGCCGCGCGGGCATGGCCAGCACGTTCCTGACCCGCCTGCGGGTGGGCGGCAAGCTCGTCGACGCCAAGGGCGTCTCGCGCCTGTACCGCTCCCGGGTGTCCGACGCGCAGGTGCTGCTGCTGGTGCTGGCCGGGGTGCTGGCCCTCGTGGCCGCCCTGGCCGTGACCCCCACCGGGCAGGCGATCCTCGCGGTGACCGGCGCGCGCCTGGACGGCGCGTGGGCGTTCCTGACCGGCCTGCTGCCCGGGGTGGGGCCGTGAGCGCCGCCGTGCGCCTCAGCGCCGCCCCGCGGCGCCCCCGACCGGCTCGACGACGACAGGACGCGCAGTGATCGACTTCCGGTACCACGTGGTCTCGCTGGTGTCGGTGTTCCTGGCCCTGGCCGTCGGCATCGTCCTCGGTGCCGGCCCGCTCAACGAGGGCATCTCCACCGGCATCACCGACCAGGTGCGCCAGCTGACGCAGAGCAGGGACCAGCTGCGCGCCGAGCGCGACCAGGCGCTGACCACCGGTGAGGCGCAGGACGCCTGGGCGGAGGCGGTCTCGCCCGCCCTGGTGGACGGCCAGCTCGCCGGGCGCGCCGTCGCCGTCGTCGAGCTGCCCGGGGCGGACTCCGGCCAGGCCGACGCGGTCGTGGAGGCGCTGCTCGCGGCCGGCGGCACCGTCTCGGCGCGCGTGACCGTGCAGGACGAGTGGACCGCCGAGGAGGGCGAGCAGGCGCGCCGCGGCGCCGCCGAGCAGCTGGCCGCCCGCCCGGGCGAGGCGTCCGCGCCGGCCCCCGCCCAGGACGGCTCCGGGGAGGGCGCCGGTGACGGCTCGGCCGAGGTGCTGGCCGCGGCCCTGGCGCGCGCGCTGGTCACCCCCGACCTGGCCCAGACCGTCGTGGCCGACCCGGCCACCGGCGAGGTGCTGGCCGCGCTGGGCGACGCCGGGCTCGTCGAGGTCGACGGGGACGTCACCGAGCGCGGCACCCTGGCCCTGGTGGTGGCCGGCGCCGGCGACCCGGACACCAGCGAGGCGCAGGCCGAGGTCGAGGCGGCGGCCTGGGACGCGCTGGCGCGGCAGCTGGACGGCGCCTCGGCCGGCGCGGTGGTGGCCGGGCCGACGCAGGTGGGGGAGAGCACGGGGGCCGTGGCCGCCGTGCGCGCCGACTCCGACCTGGCCGACCGGGTCAGCACGAGCGACGACGTCGACAGCGCCGTCGGGCGCGTCAACGCCGTCCTGGCGCTGCGCGAGCAGCTCTCCGGCGGCGCCGGGCACTACGGCACGACCGCCTCCGCCACGGCCGTCGCCCCACCCCTGCCGCAGGTCGCGCGGTGAGCGGCGCGCTGCTGCGCAGCGCCGCCGCGGCGGCGCTGGCGGTGCGCTGCGCCCGCTCGCTCGGCGCCGGGCTGCCCACCCGCGTGCCCGGCGGGGCGGCGCGCTGGGAGCGGCGCAACCACCGCGGCGACGCGGTCACCCTCCTGGAGGGGCCGTCGGTCGCGCTGGCCGCGGCGGCCGGTGCGCTGGCGGCCGCGCCGCGCTGGCGCTCGGCCGCGGTGCTCGCCGCGCTCGGCGGCGGCGCGTGCGGTGCGCTCGACGACCTCGGCGAGCGGCGCGGGGAGCGCGAGGCGGGCGCGCGCGGGCTGCGCGGCCACCTCGCGGCGCTGCGCCGCGGCCGGGTGACCACGGGAGCGCTGAAGGTCGCCGGCCTGGGCGCCACCGGCGCCGCGTGCGCGCTGCTGGTGGCCCCGCGCGCGCCGCGCCACCGCCGGGAGCTGGCCCGGCTCGCCGTGGACGCGGCCCTGGTGGCCGGCAGCGCGAACCTGCTCAACCTCTTCGACCTGCGGCCCGGGCGCGCCGGCAAGCTCGCGCTCGTGGTGGCCGCGTCCCTGGCGACGGGTGCGCCCGGCAGCACCGGCGCGGCCCGGGCGCGACCCCCCGCCGCGGCCGCGGCGGCCGCGGCCGCCGCGGTCCTGCCCGACGACCTCGCCGGGCGCAGCATGATGGGCGACACCGGCGCCAACGCCCTGGGCGCGCTGCTGGGCGTGGCGTGCCTGGCCCGCTGGGGCGGCGCGGGCCGCGCGGCCGCGCTGGCCGTCGTCACCGCCCTGACGCTGGCCTCCGAGCGCGTCAGCTTCAGCCGCGTCGTCGAGGCGTCCCCGCTGCTGCGGGAGCTGGACCGGCTCGGGCGTCCGTGAGGGCCGCGCGCTCGGTCGCCGCGGCGGCCGCGTCCGTGGCGGTGCTCACGGTGGCGGCCCGCCTGGCCGGCTCCGGGCGGCTGCTGGCCTTCTCCCAGACGGTGGGCGACACCTGCCTGGGCACCGTCTACACCACCGCCAACCAGGTGCCCAACGTCCTGTTCGAGGTGGTGGCCGGCGGGGCGCTGTCCGGCGTGCTGGTGCCGCTGCTGGCGGCCCGGCTGGCCTCGGGTGACCCCGCCGAGCGCGCCGCCGCCTCGCGCACCGCCTCGGCGGCGCTGACGTGGAGCGTGCTCGTGCTCGTGCTCGTGGCGGCCGGCGCGGCGCTGCTGGCGCGCCCGCTGGTGCGCCTGCTGCTCAGCGGCACCACCGCCGCCGCGTGCGACGGCGACCCGGTGGGCACCGGCGCGCTGATGCTGTGGGTCTTCCTGCCGCAGGTGCCGCTGTACGCGGTGGCGGTCGTGCTGGCCGGTGCGCTGCAGGCGCAGCAGCGCTTCACCGCCCCGGCGGCCGCGCCCCTGGTCTCCAGCCTGGTCGTGGCGGGCACGTACCTGCTCGTCGGCCTGCTGGTGGCGCCCTCCGCCATCGGCGCCGGGCTGGCGGGCGTGCCGGGCACGGCGGTGGCGGTGCTGGCCGGCGGCACCACGCTGGGGGTGGTGGCGCTGGCGGCCACGCACGCCCCGGCGCTGCGCTCGGCGGTGCGCTGGCGCCCGGCGCTGCGACCGGCGCCGGGCGACTGGCCCCGGCTGCGCTCGCTGGCGCTGTCCGGGCTGGCGGTGCTGCTGGTGCAGCAGGTGGTGGCCGTGGCGGTGACGGTGCTGGGCAACGACGCCGCACCGGGGGCGGTGAACCGCTGGAGCTACGCGTGGGCGCTGTTCCTGCTGCCGCACGCGGTGCTGGCGGTGCCGGTGGCCACGGCGGTCTTCCCGCGCCTGGCGGGCGCGGCCGAGCGCGGCGAGCGCGCCGAGCTGGCCGACCTGCTGGCCCGCTCGGTGCGCACGGTGCTGCTGGTCAGCTCGCTGGGCGCGGCGGTGCTGGCGGCCACCGCGCTGCCGGTGGCGACCGTCTTCGTCGGCGGGCGGGTCGGCTCCGGGCTCACCGGGGACCTGTCCCTGGCCCTGGTCGTCTTCGCCCCGGCCCTGCTCGGGCACGGCCTGGTGGCGCTGCTGACCCGCGCGCTGTACGCGCTGGGCGCCGGGCGCGCCGCCGCCGCCGGGACGGTGGCCGGCTGGGGCCTGGTGCTGGCCGGGGTGCTGGCCGGGGCGCTGCTGCTGCCGCCGGGGCGCGTGGTGACGGCGCTGGCGGCCGCGCACGCCGTGGGCCTGTCGCTCTCCGGGCTGCTGCTGGCGCGCGCCGCGCGCCGCTCGGCCGGCGCCGGGGCGCTGGCCGGGACGGGCCGCGCGCTGCTGGCCGCGGCGGTGGCCGCCGCGGCGGGCGCGGCGGCCGGGCGGGCCCTGACGCTCCTCGTGGACGCCGACGGGCCGGTGGCCGCCGTGCTCACCGCCGTGCCGGCGGCGGCGCTGGCGTGCGCGGCGTGGCTGCTGGTGGCGCGGCTGCTGGCGCCGGGGGAGCTGCGCGCGCTGGGCGGGGCGGCGGGACGGGTGCTGCGCCGCTCCTGAGCGGCGCACGGCGCGGGACGGGTCGAGCGGGGAGGGGTGGACGTGGTGGGTGGTGCTGGACGCGCCGGTGCGGAAGGGGCGGTGGTGCTCGTGCTGGGCACCAGCGCCGGCGGGGTGGGCCGGCACGTGGCCGAGCTGAGCGCGGGGCTGGCCGCGCGCGGGGTGGCGGTGCACGTGGCCGCCCCCGCCGCGACGCTGCGCACCTTCGGCTTCGCCGCCGCGACGGCGCCGGTGGAGGTCGGCGCCTCCCTGGACCCGGTGCGCGACGCCCGCGCCGCGCTGCGCCTGCGCCGGGCCCTGCGCGCGCCGTCGGCGGCCGGGGCGGTGGTGCACGCCCACGGCGTGCGCGCGGGCCTGGTGGCGGCCCTGGCCGTGCGCGCCCTGCGCCCCCGCCCGGCGCTGGTGGTCACGCTGCACAACGCCGTCCTGGGCTCCGGTGCGCGCGCCCGCCTCGGCAGGGCGGTGCAGGACGCGGTGTGCCGCTGCGCCGACGCGGTGCTGGCCGTCTCCGGCGACCTGCTGCAGCAGGCGCGGGCGGCCGGCGCGCACCGCGCGCAGCGGGCGCTGGTGCCGGCACCGCCGCTGCCGCCGGGGCGGGCGGTGCTGCCGCCGGGGGAGCCGGTGGTGCTGGTCGTGGCGCGGCTGGCGCCGCAGAAGGGCCTGGACGTGCTGCTGGACGCGGTGGCGCTGCTGCGCCGCCCGGTGCGGGTCCTGGTCGCCGGCGACGGCCCGCTGCGCGAGCGGCTGGCCGCGCGGGTGGCGGCGCAGGAGCTGCCGGTGCACCTGCTGGGCGCGCGCGGCGACGTGCCGGACCTGCTCGCCTCCGCCGACGTGGTCGTCAGCGCCAGCACCTGGGAGGGGCAGCCGGTGTTCGTGCAGGAGGCGCTGCGCGCGGGCGTGCCGGTGGTGGCCACCGACGCCGGCGGGACCGCGGAGGTCACCGGGGACGCGGCGGTGCTGGTGCCGGTGGGCGACGCGGCGGCGCTGGCGGCGGCGCTCGAGCGGCTGCTGGCCGACCCGGCGCTGCGCCGCGAGCGCGGCGCCGCCGCGCGCGGGCGCGCCGCCGCGCTGCCGACGGCCGCCGACGCGCTGGAGCAGGTCCTCGCCGAGCACGCGGCCGCCCGCCGCGCCGCGGCGCGCCGCGCGTCGGGCGGTGCCCGCGGAGTCGGGTAACCTCGAAGTCCGTGGCGAACCGCAGCAACCCCGAGTCCCCCACCCAGCACGTCTTCGTCACCGGGGGGGTGGCCTCCTCCCTGGGGAAGGGGCTGACGGCCTCCAGCCTCGGTCGCCTGCTCCGCGCGCGCGGCCTGCGCGTGGCGATGCAGAAGCTCGACCCGTACCTGAACGTGGACCCGGGCACGATGAACCCGTTCCAGCACGGCGAGGTGTTCGTCACCGACGACGGCGCCGAGACCGACCTGGACATCGGCCACTACGAGCGCTTCCTCGACGTGCGCTTCGACGCCTCGGCGAACGTGACGACCGGGCAGGTGTACTCCTCGGTCATCGCCAAGGAGCGGCGCGGGGAGTACCTGGGCGACACCGTGCAGGTCATCCCGCACATCACCAACGAGATCGTCGAGCGCATGCGCGCCCAGGCGCGCGAGGACATCGACGTCATCATCACCGAGGTCGGCGGCACCGTCGGCGACATCGAGTCCCTGCCGTTCCTGGAGGCCGCCCGCCAGGTGCGCCAGCGCATCGGGCGCGACAACGTGTTCTTCGTGCACGTCTCCCTGGTGCCCTACATCGGCCCCAGCGGTGAGCTGAAGACGAAGCCGACGCAGCACTCGGTGGCGGCGCTGCGCAGCATCGGCATCCAGCCCGACGCGGTGGTGTGCCGCTCGGACCGCGAGATCCCCGAGGGCGTCAAGCGCAAGATCGCCTCGATGTGCGACGTGGACGACGAGGCGGTGGTGGCCTGCGTGGACGCGCCGTCCATCTACGACATCCCCAAGGTGCTGCACCGCGAGGGCCTGGACGCCTACCTGGTGCGCAAGCTGAACCTGTCGTTCCGCGACGTGGACTGGTCCACGTGGGACGACCTGCTGCGCCGGGTGCACAACCCGCGCCGCCGCGTCGAGGTCGCCCTGGTCGGCAAGTACGTCGACCTGCCCGACGCCTACCTGTCGGTCACCGAGGCCCTGCGCGCGGGCGGCTTCGCCGAGGACGCCAAGGTGGACATCCGCTGGGTGGCCGCCGACGAGTGCGCCACCCCCGAGGGCGCGCGCAAGCACCTGCACGGCGTGGACGCGGTGTGCGTGCCCGGCGGTTTCGGCGTGCGCGGCATCGAGGGCAAGCTCGGTGCGCTGCGCTGGACGCGTGAGAACGGCGTGCCCACGCTGGGGTTGTGCCTGGGCCTGCAGTGCATGGTCATCGAGTACGCGCGCAACGTCGCGGGCCTGGCGGGGGCGAGCTCGACGGAGTTCGAGCCCGACGCCGAGCACCCGGTCATCGCCACGATGGACGAGCAGAAGCACATCGTCGCCGGTGCCGGCGACATGGGCGGCACGATGCGCCTGGGCTCGTACGAGGCGGTGCTGCAGAGCGGTTCCGTGGTCGCCGCCGCCTACGGCAGCGAGCGCATCTCCGAGCGGCACCGGCACCGCTACGAGGTCAACAACGCCTACCGCGCGCAGCTGGAGGACGCGGGCCTGGTGTTCTCCGGGCTGTCCCCGGACCGGGAGCTGGTGGAGTTCGTCGAACTGCCCCGCGAGGAGCACCCGTACTACGTGGCCACCCAGGCGCACCCGGAGTTCAAGTCCCGCCCCACCCGCGCGCACCCGCTGTTCTCCGGCCTGGTGGCCGCCGCGCTGCAGCGCCAGCGCGAGGAGCAGCTGCTCGACGTCGAGCCCGAGCCGGCCGAGGAGCACGCGCACCGTCCCGCGGCCGAGCTGCCCGCCGAGCTGTCGGAGGTGACCGCGTGAGCGGTTTCCCCGAGGAGCTGGACGTGCCCGTCGTCGCCGGCGCGGACCTCGCCGACACCCGCGTGGAGCGGGCGCTGCGCTCCACCGAGGTCGTCTTCACCGGTCACGTGTGGGACGTGGTGCGCGAGGAGGTGGAGCTGCCCGGCGGCGAGACCGTCGCGCGCGACGTGCAGCGCCACCCCGGCGCGGTGACGGTGCTCGCCCTGGACGGCGAGGAGGACGTGCTGCTGCTGCGCCAGTACCGCCACCCGGTGCGCCGGGAGCTGTGGGAGCTGCCGGCGGGCCTGCTGGACGTGGACGGGGAGGCGCCGCTGCGCGCCGCCCAGCGCGAGCTCGCCGAGGAGGCGGACCTGGTGGCGGCCGAGTGGGCCGTCGTCGTGGACTGGTTCAACTCCCCGGGCGGTTCCAGCGAGGCCAACCGCATCTACCTGGCGCGCGGGCTGTCGGCCGTGCCGGAGCACGAGCGGCACGAGCGCGAGGACGAGGAGCGCGACCTGGTGCCGGTGCGCGTGCCGCTGGAGGAGGCGGTGCGCGCCGTGCTGGAGGGGCGCCTGCACAACCCCGGCACGGTCATCGGCGTGCTCGCCGTGCACGCCGCGCGCGCGGCGGGCTGGTCCACGCTGCGCCCGGCCGACGAGCCGTGGCCGGAGGGCGTGCTGCGCCGCTGACGCGCTGCGCCGCGTCGCTGCCCCGCCGGCGCCGGCGGCTGCCCTAGTGTCAGCCGCGTGCCGCCCGTGAGCCCCGCGCCGCCCGCCGACGTGCTCGGGGGCGTGCGCGAGCCGGCGGGGCCGCTCGTGGGCGCCGTGCGCGACTACCTCGGCCACCTGCAGGTCGAGCGCGGGCTGTCGGAGAACACCCTGGGCGCCTACCGGCGCGACCTGCGCCGCTACCTGCGCTTCCTGGCCGCGCGCGGGGTCGACGACGCGGCGGCCGTGGACGAGGCCACCGTCAGCGCCTTCGTCGTGGCCCTGCGCACCGGCGCCGACGGCGGTGCGCCCCTGACCGCCAGCTCCGCGGCGCGCACGGCCTCGGCCGTGCGCGGCTGGCACCGCTTCCTGCACGCCGAGGGGCGCAGCGGCGCCGACCCCGCCTCGCTGGTGCGCCCGCCGGCCCCGCCGAGGCGCCTGCCGGCGGCGCTGACGGTCGAGGAGGTCGCCCGCCTGCTGGACGTGGCCGGTGCCGGCGAGGGCCCGGCGGCGCTGCGCGACCGCGCCCTGCTGGAGCTGCTGTACGGCAGCGGCGCGCGCATCAGCGAGGCCGTGGGCCTGGACGTCGACGACGCCTCCCCGCAGGTGCTGGGCGAGACCGGGGTGGTGCGCCTGCGCGGCAAGGGTTCGAAGGAGCGGGTGGTGCCGCTGGGCTCCTTCGCGCGGCGCGCGCTGGAGCAGTACCTCGTGCGCGCGCGCCCGGAGCTGGCTTCGCACGGGCGCGGCACGCCGGCGCTGTTCCTCAACAGCCGCGGCGCGCGCCTGTCGCGGCAGAGCGCGTGGGCGGTGCTGCAGGCCGCCGCCGGGCGCGCCGGCATCGCGCGGGCGGTCTCCCCGCACACCCTGCGGCACTCCTTCGCCACCCACCTGCTGCGCGGGGGCGCCGACGTGCGCGTCGTGCAGGAGCTGCTCGGGCACGCCTCGGTGGCCACCACGCAGGTCTACACGCTGGTCACGGCCGACTCCCTGCGCGAGGTGCACGCCGAGACGCACCCCCGCGCGCACCGCGCACCCCGCCCCGCGGACTAAGGTCGTCGCGCCAGCGCACCTGCGCGACCGCGGAAGCGGGGCGCGGGGCACCGCCCGAGACAGCCCGAGGAAGTGCCACGCCAGTGACCAGCGAGCCCTCGACGTCCGCCCCCTCGTCCCCGCCGGTGCCCGGTGCGACGGGCGCGCCGACGGGGGCGCCGCAGCCCGCCGAGCCCGCCGAGCCCGCCGAGCAGCAGGTCTCGCAGCAGCGCGCCGAGCGGGGGGCGGAGCAGGTCCCGGAGCCCGGCGCGGGGCAGGGGGCCATGGAGCTGGGGCCGCAGCAGGGCCCCACGGGCCGGCCCGTCCCCGACTTCCCCGTCCCCGCGCCGCTGCAGCAGCACGGCCCGGCCCGCGTCATCGCCATGTGCAACCAGAAGGGCGGGGTGGGCAAGACCACCACGACCATCAACCTGGGCGCCGCGCTGGCCGAGTACGGCCGCCGGGTGCTGCTGGTGGACTTCGACCCGCAGGGCGCGCTGTCGGCGGGCCTGGGCGTGAACTCCCACGAGCTGGACCGCACCGTCTACCAGCTGCTCATGGAGCCGGGCACGGACGTGCGCGAGGTGGTGCGCGGGACGGGGCTGCCGGGCCTGGACCTGCTGCCGGCCAACATCGACCTGTCGGCGGCGGAGGTGCAGCTGGTCGGCGAGGTGGCGCGCGAGAGCGTGCTGGCCCGGGCGCTGCGCCCGGTGCTGGCCGACTACGACGTCGTGCTCATCGACTGCCAGCCCTCGCTGGGCCTGCTGACCGTCAACGCCCTGACCGCCGCGCACGGCGTGGTGATCCCGCTGGAGTGCGAGTTCTTCGCCCTGCGCGGGGTGGCGCTGCTGGTGGAGACCATCGAGAAGGTGCAGGAGCGGCTCAACCCCGTCCTGGAGGTCGACGGCATCCTGGCCACGATGTACGACGGGCGCACCCTGCACAGCCGCGAGGTCGTCTCCCGCGTGGTGGAGGCCTTCGGCGACGACGTCTTCCACACCGTGATCGGGCGCACCGTGAAGTTCCCCGACGCCACGGTGGCCGCCGAGCCGATCACCGTCTACGCCGGCAACCACCCCGGCGCCGAGGCCTACCGGCAGCTGGCCCGCGAGCTCGTCGCGCGCGGCGACGTGGCGTGAGCGCGCCCGGCCGCGTGCGCCGGGCTCGAGGCGGGGGACCACTGACCGTGACGCCTGCTCACGAGCGGTCAGTCCTGTGGGCCGAGTGGATGGTTCGCCCGGGTGACCAGGTGCACGCCGGGCCGCGGCTCGGCCCGGCGGTTATGGTGCGCCCGGGTCGTGCGGGAGAGGTTGTGCGAGACGGGAAGTAGCTGGGTGATCGCGTCGCTGTCGGAGGGGCACGCTTCGGGGACGTTGCTGCCCCGCATCGTGGAGGTCGCGCTCGACGCCGAGCAGCGGGTGCTGGTCGCCGACGCCGAGCACCGCCTGACCGGTGCGGACCTGCTGCGCCGCGCCGCCCGCGTGCGTGCCGCCGTCCTGGCCGAGGGCGTCGCCGGCCGCCCGGTCGCCGTGCTGCGCGGTCACGACGTCGGTGCCGTGGCCGCCGTGGTCGGGGTGATCGCCAGCGGCAGCCCCGTCGTCGTGCTCGACCCGGCCACCCCGTCGGCGCGGCTGCGGCACTACGCGCGCTCCGCCGGGGCGACGGTCTGCGTCAGCGACGCCCAGCGCGCCGCCACGGCCGCCGAGGTGTGCACCACGGTGCTGGACCCGGACGCCGGCCCTGGGCCTGCCGGCGACGACCACCGCGTGGCCGCCGAGCACCTGCTGGCCACCGCGGCGAGCCCGCGGGACCCCGCCGTCGTCGTCTACACCTCCGGCTCCACGGGCGCGCCCAAGGGGGTCGGCTGCGACCACCGCTCGGTCCTGCACGACGCCTGGGTGAACTCCGTGGGCACCGGCTGCTACGGCCCCGGCGACGTCGTCGCCCACCTGCTGCCCCTCGGGTTCAGCGCCGGCATCGGTGCGACCCTCGCCTGCCTGCTCGTCGGCGCCCGCCAGGAGCTGTTCGACCCGCGCCGGCGCTCGGTGACCGAGCTGCCCGCCTGGGTGCGCGAGGTCGGCGTGGACGTCCTGCACGCCTCCCCGGCGATCCTGCGCGGTGCGCTCGCCGCGCTGGGCCCCGGTCAGCGCCTGGACGGCCTGGTCAGCGTCACGACGGCGGGCGAGGCGCTCCACGAGGCGGACCTGCGGGCCCTGCGCGCCGCCCTGGACCCCGGCTGCGTCCTGCGCAACCGCTACGGCTCCACGGAGACCTGGCTCACGGCCGAGTTCCGCCTGGACCCCGGCGAGGAGTCCCCGCGGGGCGTCACGCCCGTCGGGTGGGCGGTGCCCGGCGCGCGGTTCGAGGTGGTCGGCGAGGACGGCGAGCGGCGCGCGCACGGCACCGGCCGCGTCGTGGTGACCTCGCCGTGGCTGACGAACCGCTACTGGGAGGCGCCCGAGCGCACCGCCGAGGTGTTCACGGACAACGCCGACGGCACCCGCTCGTTCCTGACCAGCGACGTCGGCGTCCTCGGCGAGGACGGCTGCCTGCGCCTGCTGGGCCGCGTCGACCACAGCGTGAAGGTGCGCGGGCTGCTCGTGGAGCCCGGCGAGGTCGAGGCGGTGCTGTTCGCCCGGCCCGACGTGCGCGAGGCGGTGGTGGTGGGGCGCCCCGGCCCGCGCACCGGCCGCACGGCGCTGGTCGCCTACGTCGTGCCCGCCGGCGAGCGCCTGCAGGCCTCGGCCGTGCGCGCCGCCGTGCGCGAGCACCTGCCCTCCCACATGGTCCCCGAGCACGTGGTGCTCCTGGAGGCGCTGCCGCGCACCGAGCGCGGCAAGCTGGACCGCTCCGCGCTGCCCGAGCCGGTCGTCTCCCGGGCCCCCTTCCAGGCGCCGCGCTTCAGCTGGGAGGACGTCGTCTACGAGCAGTTCGCCGCGGTCCTGGAGCTGGAGACCCTCAGCATCCACGACGACTTCTTCGACCTGGGCGGCGACTCGCTGGCCGCCGCGGCGCTGGTCGAGCGGATGAGCGACCTCGTGGAGAACCCGCGCACCTCGGTGACGACGTCGCTGCTGGCGTCGGCGCCCACGGTGGCCCTGTTCGCCACGGCGACGCGCCGCACGGTGCGCAACGAGCGCCCCACCCTGGTGCCGCTGCGCCGGGCGCCGAGCGGGCGCCCCCTCTTCCTCGTCGCCGGGGCCGGCAGCGCGGCGATCGCCCTGCGCACCCTGGCGCAGCGGCTGCACCACGACGGGCCGGTGCACGGCCTGCAGGCCAACGGCCTGGAGAACCGCGCCCTGCCCGACTGGTCGCTGCGCCGCATCGCCCGCCGGCACCTGGCCACGATCCGGGAGCTGCAGCCGACCGGCCCCTACCTGATCGGCGGGCACTCCGTGGGCGGGCTCATCGCCCTGGAGGTCGCCCACCGGCTGCGTGCCGCCGGTGAGGAGGTCGAGCTGCTCGCCGTCCTGGACTCCTTCCCGCCGGACCCCGCCAGCATGCCCGAGCGCAGGTTCGCGTCCCGGCGCGCGCACCTGCTCGGCAACCTCTCCATCGCGCTGACGGGCGTCGTCCCGCACCGCGGCGTGGGCCACTACTGGCGGTTCTGGCAGCAGGGCAACCTGATCCAGCGGTACTACTCGGCGCCGCCGTACGGGGGGCGCACCCTGGTCGTCGTCTCCGAGGACGACGGGGACGCGCACCTGCGGCGCCGCTGGGACGGGCACCTGAGCGGGCAGTGGTCGATGGTGCACGTGCCCGGCGCGCACATGTCGATGCTGCGCGACCCCTTCGTGGACCGGGTCGCCGAGCATGTCTCGGCCGCCCTGCACGCCGCGGCCGCGCAGCGCACCGCGCACCGCGGCTGCTCCGCCGCGTCGGCCTGAACCCCCACCCCACCGCGTCGCGCCTAACCCGCGGGGGCTCCGGCGGGCTCGAGCGGGGCTCGCGCGCCCGCGCCCGTCACCCCTCGTGCCGGCGCCGTGCGCAGGACGGGTGAAGCCGCTGCTCCGCCCGGAGTAGCCGGTCGCACGCGGTGACGGTCGCCCCGCCCGGCGCGTGCGAGCGTCGGTGGCATGCCCCCCACCGCAGCTCCGCCCCGCGCCGCCGCGCCCGGTAGCGCCCCGGTCGCCCCCGCCCGCCGCGTGCCGGCCCCGGTGCGCGAGCGCCGCCCGGCCCTGCTGGCCCTGGGCCTGGTGCTCGTCGTCGGCGGCGCGCTGGGCAGCGCGCTCGTCGTGCACCGCAGCGGCGACCGCGTCGACGTGCTCGTCGCCCGCCACGACATCGCCCCCGGCGAGCTCGTCGAGGCCGAGGACCTGCGGGTGGCGCGCGTGGCCGCCGAGGGCGCCGCCGTGGTGCCCGCCGCCGCGCTGGGCAACTTCGTCGGCACCTACGCGACCACGCGCGTGCCGGCCGACACCCTCGTCAACCGCACGATGTTCCTCGCCGGCGGTGCCGTGCCCGCGGACGCCGCCGTCGTGGGGGTGGTCCTCGCGCCCGAGCAGCGCCCCAGCCAGGCGCTGCGCTCGGGGGACGTGGTGCGCGCCTTCCTCGTCGCCGCCGACGGCGGCGCGACGGTCACCGGCGAGCCGGCGGGCACGGTGCTGCTGGAGGCGGCGCGCGTCGTCGCGGCCGGCACCGGCGCCACCGGCTCGGACGCCGTCTCCCTGCTGGTGCCCGCGCAGCGCTCCGCGGACGTCGTCGCCGCGGCGGCCGCCGGTCAGGTGGCCGTGGCCCGGGTGGCCGACGGCACCCGCCCCGACGTCGACCTGGCGCGGGGCTGAGCCGTGGCGATCGTCTCCTTCCTCTCGGCGAAGGGCTCGCCGGGGGCGACCACGGCCGCCCTGCTGAGCGCCGCGCTGTGGCCGCGCGAGGTCCTCGTGCTGGACGCCGACCCCGCCGGCGGTGACGTCGCCGCGCGCCTGCCCGGTGCCGACGGCGGCGTGCTGGACGCCGAGCAGGGCCTGCTGGGGCTGCTGACCTCCGCGCGCCGCGGCCTGGGCGCGCAGCAGCTGCTCGCCGGCGCGCAGCCCGCCGCCGGGGGCACCGCCGTCGTGTGCGGGCTGACCCGCCCCGAGCAGGCCGGCGCGGCCGCGGGCAGCTGGCCCGCGCTGACGGACGCCGCCGCCGCCCTGGGCACCGCCGGCACGGACGTCGTCGTCGACGCCGGGCGCGTGACCACCGAGCCGGTGCACCTGCCGCTGCTGCGCGGCTCCGACGTGGTCGTCCTCGTCCTGCGCGACGACGTCGCCTCCGTGCTGCACGCGCGCGAGCGCCTGGCGGCGCTGGGCACCTCGCTGCGCCGCGCCGACGGGCTGCTGCCGCGCACCGGGGTGCTCGTGGTCTGCGACGCCCGCCGCGGCGACGGCGACCAGGCCGCCGGGGTGCTGCGCGGGGTGGGCGCGTGGGTGGAGGACTTCGGCCGCCTGCCGCTGGACCCCGCCGGTGCGCGCGTCTTCGACGGCGCGCGCACCGCCCGCCCCGAGCGCACCGCGCTGGTGCGCGCCGGGCGCACCGTCGTGGCCGCCCTGGTGGCCGCGGCCGGCGGCGGGCAGCGGAGGGCCGCGTGAGCGCGGTGCCGCCCGGCGCGGCCGGGCACGTGCCCGCCCCCCGGCACGGCGGGCCCGCCGCGGCCGGCCGGGTCGGCGGGCCCGGCGGTGGCGGCGTCGACCACGACCTGGTGCGCCGGCTGCGCGCGCAGGTGGCGGACCGCCTCTCGTCGCAGCGCCGGCGCGACGACGCCGCCGGGCGCGCGCCGATGTCCAGCGCCGACGAGCGGCAGTTCGCGCGCTCGCTGGTGGTGCAGGTGCTGGAGGACCACGCCCGCGCCGAGGTGGGCGCCGGGCGCCCGCCGCTGACGCCGGCGGCGGAGGAGGCGGTGGCCGCGGCCATCGGCGCCGCGCTCTTCGGCGTCGGGCGCCTGCAGCCGCTGCTGGAGGACCCCGACGTGGAGAACGTCGACGTCAACGGCTTCGACCGCGTCTTCGTCAGCTACGCCGACGGCCGCGAGGAGCTGCACGAGCCGGTCGCCGACTCCGACGAGGACCTCGTGGAACTCGTGCAGGTGCTCGCCGCGAACGTCGGGCTGACCAGCCGGCCGTTCGACGCGGCGAACCCGCAGCTGGACCTGCGCCTGCCGGACGGCTCGCGGCTGTCGGCGGTGATGGGCGTGTGCCAGCGCCCCGCGCTGAGCATCCGGCGCGCGCGCCTGGCCCGCGCGACCCTGGCCGACCTGGTCGCGGCGGGGTCGATGACCGAGGACCTGGCGGCGTTCCTGCGCGCCGCCGTGCGCGCCCGCAAGAACATCATGATCGCCGGTTCGACGAACTCGGGGAAGACGACGCTGCTGCGCGCGCTGGCCGCCGAGATCGGCCCGCACGAGCGGCTCATCACCGTCGAGCGGGCCCTGGAGCTGGGGCTGGAGCAGGACGCGCTGGCGCACCCGAACGCGGTCGCGTTCGAGGAGCGGCTGCCGAACTCCGAGGGCGTCGGCGGGATCGGGATGGCGGAGCTGGTGCGCCGCTCGCTGCGCATGAACCCCAGCCGGGTCATCGTCGGGGAGGTCCTCGGCGACGAGATCGTCACGATGCTCAACGCGATGAGCCAGGGCAACGACGGCTCGCTCTCCACGATCCACGCGAACTCCTCCGCGGAGGTGTTCAACCGCATCGCCACGTACGCGCTGCAGGCCGAGGAGCACCTGCCCGTGGAGGCCAGCCACATGCTCGTCGCCGGGGCGGTGGACTTCGTGGTGTTCCTCGACAAGCAGAACACGTACCACGACGGCGGTGGCCTGCGGCGCGTCGTGGCCAGCGTGCGCGAGGTCACCGGTGTGGACGGGCGGGTGCTGTCCTCGGAGGTGTTCGCCGCGGGCGCCGACGGCGTGGCGCGCGCGCACGCGCCGGTGCAGCGCGCCTCCGACCTGGCCGCGGCCGGCTGGTCGGCGCCGGTGCTGGAGAGGTGGGGCGCGTGAGCGCCGCCGTCGACGGCGCGCTGCTCGCGGCGCTGCCGCCGGAGGTGCTCGCCGCGCTGAGCGCCGGTGCCGCCGGTGGCGGGGTGCTCGCCGTGGCCGCCGGGCTGAGCGGGCGCCCCGCCGGGGCGCCGGGCCGGCCGGCGCTGCTGCGCCGCGCCCCGCAGCTCAGCCGCCGGGTGCTGCTGAGCGCCGGTGCCGGCGTCCTCGCCCTGGTGCTGACCCGCTGGCTGGTGGCCGCGCTCGGCGTCGGCCTGCTCGTGGCGTGCTGGGGCAGGCTCTTCGGCGCCGGCGCGGAGGCCGGGCGCGGCATCGCCCGCCTGGAGGCGCTGGCGACGTGGACGGAGTCGCTGCGCGACACCATCGCCGGCGCGGTCGGCCTGGAGCAGGCCACCCCCGTTCAGTAACACTTCTAGGCACAAGGCGGCCCCCGCTGAAGGTGCAACTTCAGTCGAGGGCCTTGATCCCCAACCTGTGCGACCAGGAGCGGACCCATGTCCAAGCGTTCCACGTTCAACGTCATCAAGGCCATCTCCACGCGGGCCACCTCGCCGATCAAGCGCCGGTTCACCGCTGCACCCACTTGGCGCGACGGCTACAAGGCAGCGATCGGGGACCTGCGTGCTGCCGGCGTGTCGATCCCCTCGGCGGCCTCGACGTACGCCGCGGCGACCACGCCCGCCAAGGTCGGCAAGCCCCAGCGAGGCGGGCGCCGTCCGTCCTGGGACCTCAATGACGAGCCTGACCTGTACTTCGCCGAAGAGCACGTCATCTCCGCCACCGCCCGCCGGTTGGCCTATGACCGCGGCTTCGTGGTGCCCACCGTGCGCGTGCAGACTTTTCAGAACGCGGAGGAGGCGTCAGCCTGCATCGGTGTCCGCGTCAGCGTTGACGAAGACGAGCTCGGCTTGGACCTGACCCGGCGTGAGGGCGTCCAGCTCGTGCTGGCGCTGCAGCGGGCCTTGGCGACCGCTGACGGTCAGGACTACACCGTCGACCTCGACGACGCAGCGGTCATCAAGTCCGCCGAGGTGGGTGGACCGCACAGCGCCGGTGACATCCTGCAGATGATCCGTTCCGGCGAGTTGCGCGCAGCCGAGCAAGGCGGGGACTACGCCATCAAGGGCTCCGACCTGCGTGAGCATCTCCGTCAGGTGCGCGCTCAGCTCGACAAGTACGTCGCGGCTGACCTGGCCGCCTTCCGGGCGCGGGGTAACCTCACCGCGGACGCTGGATGAGCACCGCCGAGCCGAGCTCAGTGCAGTCAAGGTCATTGGGGGAGGCATGAGCGCACCTCGCTCGAGTGCAGAGATCGTCGCCCTGTGGCAGCTCGTCAAAGAGCACAAGCAGCTTAACGATCAGCTCTTGGCCGAGTGGCGGTGCGGGGCTCACCGATGCCTGCTCGCCCAGGTCTTCGAGGCCCAAGGTCAGCGCCTGATGGTCTTCACGGGCTACACCTTGTCTCCAGTCATCAATGAGTCGACCTCATCGGACTCGGCTCGAGCCAAGAACACACGTGACGGGGACAAGAAGTGGCGGTCTCGCGGGCTCGTCCTCGATGAGGAAGTCGCATTCGCCACCGGCTTGCAGAACGTCGGCTATGCCGTCAACTGCAGGCATATCTTGCAGAAGGTGCTGACCATCACGGAGATCCGTCGCGCCTTGACCGGGACACTTCCGGGAAAGGCGCGACGCCTCGCTCTGTAGTGCCCTCTGCTATCGTCTACAGCATCGGATGCCCGTGCTAGACAGCACGAACCCTGAAGTGGCGGATCAGGCGACCTTAGGATCGCCATGCCCGCCAGAAGTCAGGAGATGCGTTCGCGCATCGCGAAGACGGCAGCCGTCTCCCGCTGGTCACCCGCAGAGGCAGCCACCGCACGACGTGACCTCCGCGCACTCCGCGCCGAGGAGTACATCTCTGCCCTCGTAGCCCAGGCCCCGCCGCTCACCGCCGAGCAGCGAGATCGCCTCGTGCTGCTACTCCGTCCTGCCAACGACAGGGGTGCAGTCGCGTGACCGCACGCAGAACGGCGGCCTGCGTCCCCACGCAGACCGCCGCCACCGTCCAGAACCCCAGCCACGAAGTCCTCACCAACAACCTTACCGCGAGCGGGCGCAGCAGGGCGGCAGCGAACGCCGACCCGTTCTGGTGGCAGCCGGCGACCATGGCCCTGCAGACCCTCGCGGCTGCCGAACACACCTTCAACACTGACAGTCTGCGCGAGCTGGGGATCTGCGAGCCGGATGTTCCCCAACGTTGGGCCGCCCTGTTCTCGGTCGCCCAGGCCAGGGGAACCATCGAGTGTGTCGGCGCCAGCGTCATGGTTCGCCCGGATGGCACCACGACTGCCTGCCGCATGTGGAGGGGAACCGCAACTCATCGCCATTCTACCAAGGCGGGTGGTGCCCTGTGAACTTGGAGCGGCGAGAGCGGGACTGGCTAGACGGGTGGGCCGCCCGCCAACATGAAGTGGATGACGCTTACTGGCGCGGCGTTCTCGACGCTCAGCGCGCTCACAGTCACAAGTGGCAAGCCATAGCCGAGCGTCTCAGCGCCATCTCCCAGTGCCCGCCGGCGGATGTCCTCGCCGAACTTCGTGCACAGCCCGAACGTGCCCAGGCAATCCGTGAGTTCTGGACACTCACTGGCCTTCGGGACCCTCGTCCGCCGGCACCCCAGGTGGATCCCGCGCTCAAAGCCGCGTTCATCGACCGGTGCATGGCGTCATGGAGAACTCCTCGCGAGGACGCCGCGTGATGGACGAGGAGTTTAACGCCTCATGGGTCGCTGAAGACATCTCCGCCATCCTCGACGGCACTCACGCACCGGTCATCCCTACTCGGTGGCCGCGCGCCGATGGACAATGCCTGCTGTACCCCGCCCGCGTCCACGCCATCATGGGCGAGTCCGAGTCGGGCAAGTCCCTCGTCATGCAAGCTGCAGCGGTCACCACCATGCACAGCGGCGGGCGTGTGGTGTACGTCGACTACGAGTCCAACGCCGGCACGGTTGTAGGTCGCATGCTCAGCATGGGTGCCAGCAGCGACGAGCTGCGCCAGCAGTTCCGCTACATCCGTCCCGAGCGTGATCCCGGCTCAGACGTGGAGCGGACAGCGTTCCGTGCGCTGCTGGACGTCAGCGTGGACCTCATCGTGATCGACGGCGTTACCGAAGCCCTCGCCACGATGGGGCTGGCCACGAACTCCAACGACGACGTCACCCTTTGGTCGCGGATGGTCCCCAAGCGCCTCGCGGAGGCCACCGGTGCCGCGGTCGTCCTCGTCGACCACGTCACGAAGTCGAGCGAGAACCGTGGCCGCTTCGCCATCGGCGCACAGGCCAAGATGGCGACGCTCAGCGGTGCGTCCTACTCCCTGGAGGTGCGTGAGCCCATCGGACGCGGGATGCGTGGCTCCCTGCGACTGTGGATTGGCAAGGACCGCGAGGGCGCCATTCGCCCCACCTGCGGTCGATGGGTCGCCGAGTCCCGCACGCAGCACGCCGCCACCATCATCGTCGACTCGACCGGTGACTCCATCGACGTGCAAGTCCTGGCCCCTGAGGACGGGCAGGGAAGTGCAACCTTCCGGCCCACGCACCTCATGGAACGCATCTCCATGGCTCTCGAGACTGCTCCCGAGCCTCTGTCCGCAAATGCGTTGGTGAAGGAGTCCACCTACGTCCCGGGCAAGCGCGAGGCGAAGGCGGCTGCCCTCAAGCTCCTGGTCGCTGAGGGGTACGTCGCCACCCAGGCCGGCAGCCGCAACGCGACGCTGCACACGTCCACCAAGCCCTTCCGGGAGGGGTTGGATTCGGGCCCCGGTCAGGGGGGCTCTTCAAGCCATCGGAGCGTCCGGGACCGGGGCCCCTTAAGAGAGGGGGCCCCGGGCCCCAGTCAGACGCACCTTATCCGCACCGGGGCGGGCCCCAGTCGGGCCCCAGTGGGCCCCGGTGCCCCAGTCGCTAGATGTGCCACCTGCAGGGAGCCCATGACCGCCGTCGAACCACACCAGTCCACACACCCCGCC
Organism: Kineococcus gypseus; assembly: GCF_050871305.1. Lineage (NCBI taxonomy): Bacteria > Bacillati > Actinomycetota > Actinomycetes > Kineosporiales > Kineosporiaceae > Kineococcus > Kineococcus gypseus. The sequence goes on from NZ_JBJLRD010000007.1 coordinate 27,453, forward strand.
TGCACCCAGGAGGCAGCGTGAGCCACAAGCCCAGCCAGGCTGACACCGAGTACCGCACACTGCAGGACGCACTCGACGACCTTGACCAGCTCACGCCGTGCCAGCAGGAGCCTGAGCTGTGGTTCTCCGACGACAGGGCTGAGCGGGCGCGGGCCGCGGACGCCTGTCTCGACTGCCCTCTCTTCGGCCCGTGTGGCGCCTACGCGGATGCCGCTCGCGAACGCTTCGGCACCTGGGCTGGTATCGACCGCCAAGCCCCACTCGCCAACCGCCGCAACGCGGCCTGAGATAGGAGCAGCCATGACCGACGAGCACACCAACGGCATGTGGGACCACCTCACGCCCGACCTGCGAAACAAGCTGCTCGCCGCCAACGGACACGTCGTCAACGTCAGCACCGACGAGTTGCGCGAGGACATCGACGGCTTGCCGCTTTCCGTTGAGCGTGTCGACCACGGCCCCGCCACGCTGCACGTCCCCGGCCTCGACCACGACGATTCCTGACCCCAGGGGCGGGATCCTTCCCCCGCCCACTCCTAGACAGCCGCCACCGTCTAGAAATATCCCCCCGCAGTCCCAGTCCACGGGGGCGCCCAGCCCCGTCAGCGCGTATCCCCCCGCCCGCGTCATGCCACACACCCGATCGGAGCCCGTGATGAGTGAGCACATCGAGCAGGACAACCCCGAGGTCGTCGAGGCTGACACCATCCCCGCGGAGCCTCAGGAGCCGCACGAGGACGGCGCCCTGTCCAGCGCCCGCCGGGAGGCTGGCGGTTACCGGGCGCGGCTGCGCGAGGCTGAGGCCGAGCGGGACCGTCTGCAGCAGCAGTTGGACGCCTACCGCCTCCGCGACGCGGAGGCGATCGCCACCACCGCGCGGGAGGGGTGGTTGACGTTGCGGCACGGCCCGGACCTGTGGGCTGACGGCGTTGGCCTGGCGGACGTAGTGGACGACTCCGGTGCGGTCGACGAGGAGCGGGTGGTGCAGGCGGTGACGCGCCTGGTGCAGGACCGCCCGCACTGGCAGGCCCGCCCCAGCGGGGACATCGGCCAGGGCCGGCGCGGCGTGGACGTCTCCGGGGGCGCCGGCTGGCAGGACGTCATCCGCGCCCGTTCCTGACGGGCTCGAGGGTTTCGCCGTAGAATGATCGTGATGAGGTGGTGTCCCGTCGCGCGGGACCTGGAGTCCGGCAACGGGACACCCCCTCGCCCCAGGAGGGCAGCGCTGGTCGCGGCAGGACCGCGGCGCATTTCACTTCCTCGCTGCTCTTGAAAGGGGCTCCACCATGGTCATGCTGAACCGTCAGCCGATCTCCACCGAGGACATCGGTCCTCTTGTCATCCAGCCCGTCACCGCCGGCTCGATCGCGTTCGAGACGTCCACCACCGTGACGACTTCCGGGTTCACCTTCCGGGTGCCGCTGGTGACCGACGACCCCACCGCCGCGTGGGTCGCCGAGGGGCAGGACATCCCCGTCTCCGACGCCGACCTCGACGAGCTCACCATCACCCCGCGCAAGGTCGCCGGGCTGACGATCATCTCGCGTGAGCTGGCCGACGACTCCTCGCCCGCCGCCGCTGCGGTCGTCGGTGAGGGCCTGGCGCGCGACATCGCCCGCAGGGTCGACCAGGCGTGGTTCGCCGCTCTGCCGGCGCCGGCACCGTCGGGGCTGGCCGCGCTCAGCGGCATCCAGACCGTCACCGCCACCGGGGGCTTCACCAACCTCGACGCCTTCGCCGAGGCCGTCTCCAAGGCCGAGCAGGTCGGCGCGCAGGTCACCAGCTTCGTCACCCACCCCAGCACCGCCCTGGCGCTGGCGAAGATCAAGACCGCGGACGGCTCCCCGGTGCCGCTGCTGGGGCAGGACCCCACCGCCGCCGGGCAGCGCCGGATCCTGGGTGTGGAGCTGCGGACGTCCCCGGCGGTGGCCGCCGGCACCGTCTGGGGCTACGACCGCTCGCGCGTGTGGACGGTCCTGCGCGATGACGTCACCCTCGACGTGGACCGCTCGCGCTACTTCGAGTCCGACCGGGTCGCCATCCGCGCCACCATGCGCGTCGGTTTCGCCTTCGGGCACCCGCAGTCGGTCGTCAAGGTCGTCACCGCCTGATGGGCGCGCAGACGACGAGCGTGGTCGTGACCGAGGGCTACGCCGTGCACGTCGACGGCGTCCAGCACACCGGCGGTGCCGAGGTGCACGTCGACCACGACACCGCTCAGCGGTGGATCCGGCACGGCTGGGTCAGCCTCGTGCCGGCCAAGACCAGCCGTTCCCGCGCTCGCAAGGAGCAGTGACGGCTTCGGCGTCAACCTCACCGCAGGGCGTGTCGTTGAAGGCGCTCGAGGCGGACTGGATGGTCGGCGAGGTCACCTAACCGAAGACCCGACCAGCGCCGACGAGAAGCCCTAGAGCGTCTGCTCTAGGGCTTCTCGTCTTACGCGTGTCGCTTGGTGTGGTTCGTCGGTGCCTCAGACTACGGTCGAAGCCATGTATGTGCCACCGAGTGGTCAGCTCGAGCGTTGGGTGCCCCGCAGCGAAGGCGACATCCTTGCTGGCATTGAGCGAGGACTTCTCGCAGAAACCCATTACATGGACATCAAGCGTGAGGTGGAGGCAACTTCTAGGGGGCGTAAGGAACTGGCTCGCGATATCGCCAGTTTTGCTATCGACGGGGGTACCCTCCTCATTGGCATTGAGGAGGACAAGGAGAACCGCACATGGATTCCAGCCCCTCAGCAGTTAGATGGGCTTGGCGAGCGGGTCGAACAGATCGCTACTAGCCAGATTGATCCACCGGTGTATGTGTCCTGCGTTGACCTTCCGAGCGGTGCGGACGAGCGAACCGGGTACCTCGTCATCACGATCGCTCAGTCTGGCCAGTCTCCTCACATGGTGGATGGAATCTATTACGGCAGGGGGGACCGTACTCGAAGCAGACTTTCGGATGCTGAGGTTGTGCGGTTTCACGCACGTCGGCATTCTGCAGGTCGCTTGACAGAGGCGGCCCTCGAAGAAGAGGAGCTGCGTGACCCGGTTTTGCTGCACGAGCGCAAGTTCGGGCATTTGCATGCAGTTGCCCACCCAGTTCTAGGGCGCCCTGGAATGGGCCGCGAACTTCTGACCAGTCAGAACGGCCTCTTCTCTAGAGTCCTCGCGGGTGATGCGCTAGTTCCAGCGATGGTGCGCGATTGGAGTCCCACTTTAAGGTACGCGTCGAACTTCGCGCCTCGAGCCCAGGGATGCTCAATGCATTCCGGCGTTCTTTCCGGTCCTGGTCGCACTATGGATCCCGAATACGGTTATGGTGATCCTGAAGGCGGATTGCTGGACATTGAGTTCAGGGAGGACGGGGGAATTCGACTCCTGGTCGGTCGTCTTGTGCAGATGAGGGGACACGATGGTGACCATAGCGGTACCAGGGTGGCCGCTGATGGATTGGCGATTGCATACGCTTTTCGACTACTGGCGTGGTCTAGAGACATTGCTCAAGCGACGGAGTATTACGGGCCGTGGGCGTTTGGGGTGAGGATCGGTGGATTGCGCGGAGCGCTAAGTTCGAGAGTTGTCGACGACTTTACGGCGCGAGCAACCACTTACGACGCTGAGACATACCAGGAAACCACTGAGTCGTCTCGAGATGAGATGACTGCTAGTCCCGGCCTGGTGGTGGGTCGGCTGATTGGCCGGCTTCTTCGAGGGCTTGGGTCCCAGGAGTATTGGCGCGCAGAAATGTCCTCATGAGGTTCGGTTCCGCGCATCCTGAGGCCGATCGCATCTTCACGCTCGAAGAAACTCGCAGCTACCCGCGCCAGACTTGCCCCTTGTGTGGGCAGCAGAGTGAGTGGTGGACGTGGTGGCGATCGCCTGCAGACGGTGGCTGGCGGCTCTCGGTCGGGCGCTGCTCGAACTGTGACCCGTACCTGTGAGGTAGGGCGCCAGTCATCACTGACGCCACTCGATCTGCACAGACGATGGATCGAATACGGACTGTCCTGCCTGCCATCCCGAGGGGCGGCCTCGATGCTGCGGAAGGATGGTCACAGTGACAAGCGTGCCGATGATGGCGCGCAGCCGATCGAGTGATGCGGCGGCAGTCTCTCGGTCCTCGTCTCGTGCGATAGCGACGAGACTGGCGAACGCTTGTGCTGGACGGCCAGCGTCGATGATGCCGGCCAAAGCTGTGCCTGCGGCTTGGGCTGCTAGGTGGCGCTCGTGCTTGTCGATCACCTGTTGAGCGAGTGCCGTCCCAGCGGTGAAGGCCGCCAAGGGGAGGCGTCCGGCGCCGAATTCCTCGGCGAGATGCGTCATGCGCTCCCGTGCGGCAAGAGCCGCCGCCTCGGTGCTTGCCTCCCCAGCAGGGCTGGCGGGCTTGGCGAGGAGTGCCGACACATCAGGTTCTCGCAGCCGCTTCTCCACCACGGCTAGGACGATGTCGTCTACCGGCTCCATGCGGCGGGAGAGGTGGTGTTGAGCGCGGCAGCGGTACCGCAAATCACCACCAGTTGCGGTGCCAGCAGTCATCGTTGTGCCATCCGCGCAGCGCCCGCACAAGTACAGGCCAGAGCCAAGGTGGCGCCGGGACGGGCTGGGATTCGTACGCCGTGCGGGATCGAGGAGCAGTGTGCTGACTGCTCGCCATTCGTCCTCAGGCACGATGCTTGGCCATCCACTGCTGACACCGGCGAGGATCGTCCCGCGGTGCACCACGAGGCCAGCATTGCGTGCGCGGGAGACCACCCGGCGCAGCTCCGTTGCGCTCCAGCGACCGCCAGTTGTGGTCTTGATGCCGGATGCATTGGCCTCCCGCGTCAACGAGGCGACAGACACGCCAGCCAGGATCGACGTCGTCCAGTGCTGCAAGGCACGCGCTTCTTCCTCGACGACTGTCCCGTCCGTCTGCCAGCCGAAGGGTCGGGGCCCGCCCAGCCACTCACCCGCGGCAGCCCGCTGCTCCTTGGCTCGTCGTTGCCTTTCGATGCCGACCTCAACTTCATACCGGGCGTAGGAACCAAGCTGCCGGGCGAAGAGGCGACCCGAAGGCGTGGACAGATCGAGTTCTCCGGCGGTCACTGTGTGGGTGGTCACGTCGTGCGCTTCGCAAATGTCCACGAAGGTCTCTAGCTCACGCGGGGAGCGATGCAGTCGGTCGGTATGCCAGACAACTACCGCATTGGCACGCCCGGCCTGGAGGTCGTCAAGGAGAGCGCGGTAGCCAGGGCGGGGCTTACCGCTGTACGCGGACAGGTCGTTGTCGACGTAGACGGCGACGACCTCCCAGCCCAACCGCTTCGCTAGGGCTCGGCAGTCGTCCTCTTGGCGCGTCACGCCGAGTCCGCCGCCGGCGCGGTCCTTGCTGATCCGGCAGTACACGGCGGCGCGTCTCTTCATTCTTAAAGTGTCCCACGCCAGGGCTTGACCAGGCCATCCCGGCCACCGCGAGCACGTCCGCCCCGGTGCTGCGCCCGTCGCTGAATCTGCTGGTGGACAGGCTGCGGATCCGCGAACCCCTGCCCGAGGCGCTGCTGCGCTTCGCCGACGACGTCGACGACCCCAGCGCGGACGTGGTGTGCGCCGCGCTGGTGCTCAACGCCCGGCTGCGCGGGCCGGGCCTGCGCGACGTGCTCACCGCCCTGGCCGCCTCGACACGCGAGGAGCTGGACGTGCGCCGGCGCATCGACGCCAGCAGGCGCAGCATCCGCCGCAGCGTGCAGATCGTCCTGCTGGTCGTGCTCGGCGTCATGGGGCTGCTGGCGGTGTTCAACCGCCCCTACGTGGCGCCGTACTCCTCCGTGGGCGGGCAGCTCGCGCTGCTCGTCGTCGGCGCGGTGCTGCTCGCCGGCCTGCTGTGGCTGCGCCGCCTGGCGCGCGTGGAGACGCACGAGCGGTTCCTCGTCACCCCGGCCCCGGCTCCGGCCGCGGCGGTGGCGCGGTGACCCCCGCGCTGCTCGGCGGTGCCGCCTGCGGTGCCGGCCTGCTGCTCGTACTGGCGGTGCTGCTGCCGGCGCGCCCCTCGCTGGCGGTGCAGGTCGCCCGCCACGACGGGCTGCGCAGGTCCTCGCGGCGCCGGCTGCTCAGCGCCGCCGAGGCCGCCGCCTCCGCGGCGCCCGAACGCGGCGTGCCGGGGTTGTCCGCCGCCACCGGCCGCCTGGTGCACGCGCTGGGCGACCGGCTGGAGGTGCTCAGCGCCGAGCGCGGCTGGCGGCTGCGGCGCACCCGCGCCGACCTGGCGGTGCTCGGCCGCGGCACGGGGGAGTTCCTGGCCACCAAGGTGGTCGCCGGTCTCGTGCTGCTGCTGCTGGCGCCGGTGTGCTGGGCGGTGCTGCGCACCTGCGGCGTCCCGCTGCCGGCGGGCGCCCCCCTGCTGCCGGCCCTGCTGCTGGGCGGTCTTGGTCTCGCCGTGCCCGACCTGGCGCTGCGCGCCGACGCCGCCCGGCGCCGCCGCGACTTCCGCCGCGTCGTGGGGGTGTTCTGCGACCTGGTGGCGATGAACCTCGCCGGCGGGCGCGGCCTGCCCGAGGCGCTGCTCAGCTCCGCCTCCGTCAGCGACTACTGGGCGCTGGTGCGCATCCGGCAGGCGCTGGCGAACGCCCGGCTGCTCGGGGAGAACCCCTGGGACGCGCTGGGCGCGCTGGGCGAGGAGCTGGCCGTCGCCGAGCTCACCGACCTGGCCGGCGCCCTGGTGCTCGCCGCCGACGACGGGGCGAAGATCCGCGCCTCGCTGGCCGCGCGCGCGGCCACGGTGCGCCGGCGCGACATGGCGGACGTGGAGGGCGAGGCGGGGGAGAAGTCGCAGTCCATGCTCGTCGCACAGCTGCTGCTGTGCACCGCGTTCATGGTGTTCCTCGCCTTCCCCGCCGTCTCGAACCTGCTGGGCCGCTCGTGAGGCCCCGCGCGCACCACCACCGCGGCACCGCTGCGGGCCAGGGCCCGCGCCGCACCACCGACGACCACCTCCCGGAGGAACCCGTGACCCACGACCGCCGCCCCTCCACCCGCGCGCTGCGCGCCCTCGCGGCCCGCGCCCGCCGCGCCGCCGCCGGCGGCCGCGACGCCGGCGCCTCGGCGCTGGAGTGGGCGATCATCGCCGCCGTCGTGGTGGTGGCCGCCTCCGTCATCGGCGGCGTGGTGTTCAACGTCGTCAAGACCAAGGGCGCGGACCTGGCCGAGTGCGCCGGCGTCGCCGTGGGCGAGGCGTGCGCCGGCGGGGTCGCCCCCGTCGGCACCGGGTCGTGAACCCCCGCGACCGGGGTTCCGCCGCGCTGGAGACGGCGTTCGTCGCGCCGGTGTTCCTGCTGCTGGTGTTCTTCGCGATCCAGGTCGGCCTGTGGGCCCACGGGCGCTCGATCGCGCTGGAGGCGGCGCGCGAGGGCGTCGCCCAGCTGCGCCTGTTCCCCGACCAGCAGTCCGCCGACGCCGGGCAGCCCGCCGTCGAGGAGCACGTGCGCCGCTTCGCCTGGACCCTGGGCCGCGAGTCGCTGCTGCAACCGCGGGTGCGCACCGAGTGGCGCCCCGACGCCGAGCGCGTCGCCGTGGAGGTCTCCGGCCGCGTCGTCAGCCTGGTGCCCGGCCTGGAGCTGACCACCACGCAGCGCGCGGTGGGCACCGTGGAGCGGTTCCGGGGGGCGCGGTGAAACCCGCCGGGACCCCCTCCCGCGCGCCCGTGCGAACTTCCGGCGGCGACCGCGGCAGCGTGGCGCTGGAGTTCACGCTCGTCGCCCCGGCGCTGCTGCTGCTCGTCGCGCTGCTGCTCGCGTGCGCGCGCGCCACGCAGGTCTCCGCGACCCTGGACGCCGGCGTGCGCGACGCCGCCCGCACCGCCACCCAGGCGCGCTCGGCCGAGGACGCCACCGCCCGCGCCCGGGAGGTCATCGCCACCGCGCTGGGACCGGGCGAGTGCGCCGCCTCGCTGGTCGTCGAGCCCGTCGAGCGGTTCGAGCCCGGCGCGGCCGTGACCGTCCGCGCCCGCTGCACGTACCCCCTGGCCGACCTGGGCCTGCCGGGCGTGCCCGGCGGGGTGGGCGTGCGCTCGTCGTTCTCCAGCCCCCTCGACCCCAACCGGGAGGTGTCGTGACCGCCTGCTCGTCCCACCCGCCCCGCCGGTCCCGCCGGCGCGCCGGCGCCGACGACGGCTCGCTGGCCCCGGCGGTGCCCGTGCTGGCCCTGGTGCTCCTGCTGCTCGCCGGCCTGGTGGTCGACGCCTCGCGCCAGCTGTCCGCGCGCGCCCGCGCCATCGCCTACGCCGAGGAGGCCGCCCGCGCCGGCGCGGCCGCCGTCGAGCTGGACGCGCCGGACCTGCGGCTGCTGCCGGAGCAGGAGGTGGCCGAGCGGGTGAACGCCTACTGCCGCGAGGCCGCCGCCTCCGGCGGGCCCGTCCTGGTCGGCGGGGACTGCTTCCGCGGGACCAGTTCAGAGGGCGACCCGCTCGGGCGCCGCATCGTCGTGCAGGCCCACGTGGAGGTCGTCGTGCCCGCGACGCTGCTCGGCATCGTCGGCGTGCGCGAGCTGCGCGCCGCCGGCGACGGGCGGGCCCGCCCGTTCGAGGGCACCGACGGGCAGGACGCCGCGTGAGCGCCGCGCGAGCGCGCCGCGCCGCGGTGCTGCTGCTGAGCGCTGCCCTGCTCACCGTCCCGTCCGCCTGCACCCGCGCCACGTCCGCGGTGGCGCCGCCTGCCGCGCCCTCCCCGCCCGCGGCGCAGGCGGGCACCGGCGCCGCGGCGGCCGCCCCCGCCGCGCAGCCGCCCGCCGCGCAGCCGCCCACCGAGGAGGCGGGCGCCGTCGGGGAGCCCGCCGCGGAGGACGCCGCCGTCGCGGTGCTGCACGACTACCTGCGCCAGCAGGCCCTGGCCGTCAACGCCCGGCAGAGCGACCCCGCCGCGCTGCCGGCGTTCACCGCAACCCTGACCCCCGCGGCGCGCGCGTGGGCGCTGCCGCTGCTGGCGGCGAACATCGGCGACGAGATGCCCGGGCCCTACCCGGTGGGCGTGCTCGGCAGCACGCGCACCCCGGACCGCGTCGAGCTCGCGCTGTGCCTGCAGGACCGCGGGTGGCAGGTCGACCGCGCCACCGGGCGCCCGCTGAACCCGCCGCACCGCTCGCGCGCCACCGCCGTGGTGGTGCGCGAGGGCGGGCGCTGGCTCGTCGACGACCTGACCGCCGCGGCCGAGGAGTGCCCGGCCGACCAGGTCAGGGAGGAAAGGTTCTGATGCCACCGGCCCGTCCGACCTGTCCGACCCGTCCCGCGCGCCGCGTGCGCGCGCTGCTCGCCGGCGCCGCGCTGCCGCTGCTCGCGCTGCTCGCCGGCGCCGCGCTGCCGCTGCTCGCTCTGCCCGTGGCGGCACCCGCGGCCGTCGCCGCCGAGGCCGGCGCCGCCCGCCCGGCCGCCGGCGCGCAGGGCACCGCCGGCTCCTGCCTGACGCGCGCCACCTCCGCCGGCCAGTACTCGATGCGCTGCGCGGGGACCGGGCGCGCGGCCAGGAGCTTCCTGGACCTGCTGCACGGTGCACCCCCGCCCACCTGCTGGTTGCTGGACCCGCGGGCAGGTGCGGCGGTGGCGCCCGCGCGCGGCGCCGTCGAGCGGGCGGAGACGACCGCCGTGCGCCTGCTGGCCGCCACCGCGACCCCGACGATCTCCCCGACGGCCCTGCCGACGGTTCCTCCGACGGTTTCCCCGACGGTTTCCCCGACGGTTTCCCCGACGCCCTCGGCGACCGCGTCGCCCACCGCGTCGCCGACCGCGTCGCCCACCACGTCGCCGACCGTCGCGCCGCCCGCGCCCGGACCGCCGCCGACCGCGCCGCCGCGCGAGTTCGAGCAGGTGACCCTCACGCCGGCGCCCGACCCGCGCAGCGGCGTGCCGTCGTGGGACCTGCGGTTCTCCCCGTCCACGGTGTTCGTCTCCGTGGACGACCCCCGGCGCTGCCCGTTGTGGAGCGAGCTGACCGCCGGTCAGCAGGCGTACGTGGAGCTCGCGCAGGAGCGGCGCGGGCAGATCCCCACCCTGGGGGTGCGCACGTCACCGTCCACGACGCCGCGCGTGGGGCAGACCGTGGCGTTCTCGCGCGGCTCCGAGGAGGAGCCGAAGGTCCTGGGCACCGGTTCGGTGCGCATGCGCGCCGTCGCGCGCGAGCTGGAGGTCGATCCCGGCGAACCCGGCAGCGCCCCGCTGCGGTGCGCGGGGGAGGGGACCCGCCTGGAACCCGGCGCCCGGGTGCGCACCGGGCCGGGCCTGTGCTCGCACGCCTACCGCCGCACCTCCGCCGGCAGCGACTTCCGCGGCACGCCGGGCAACGTCACCGTGCGCGCCCGCGAGACGTGGGACATCCAGGTCAGCGAGGACGCCGGCGCCACCTGGCGCCCCTTCCACGTCGCCGAGCTGGAGACGGCGACCGGCCTGCGCGTCACCGAGGTGCAGACCCTCGTGGTGCCCCTGACCCCCTGAACGACCACCGCACTGCACCCCCACCGCACCGGGCGCCGGAGAACGCGCCGGAGAACGCGCCGGAGAACACGAGGAGCCATGCCCGTCCCCACCCCGACCCCGGTCCGCCGCGCCCCGGCCCGGCTGCCGCGGCCCGAGCCGTCGCGCGGCGCGCGCCCGCTGGAGCTGCTGCGCGGCGCGGTCGCGGCGCTCGTCCTGCTCGCCGTGCTCGGCGGGGTCCCCGCGGCCCTGGTCCAGCTCGTCGGCAACCCGCTGCCCTCGACGGCGCCGACGCGCTCGTGGCTGGACGCGGAGCTGTCCGCGGCCGCCGTGCTCGACGTGCTCGCCGTCGTGCTGTGGCTGCTGTGGGCGCACTTCGCCGCGTGCGTGCTCGCCGAGCTGACCGCGTGGGCGCGCGGCGGGGCCCCCGCCCGGGTGCGCCTGGGCGGACCCGGGCACGTCCTGGCCCAGCGCCTGGTGGCCGCGGTGCTGCTGCTGGCGGCCGGGGCGGTGTGGGCGCCGCCGAGCACGGCGGTGCTGCCGGTGTCCGCTGCCCTCGCCGGCGGCACCGAGGCCGGTGCCGCGCGTCCGGCGGACCCCGCGGACCCCGCGGACCCGGCCGGCGCGCGGGTGCCGGCGGCACGGCCGGCGCCGTCCGGCGCCGCGGTGCTGCCCGGCGTGGACGCCGGCTGGGCTCCCGCCGCACCCGCCCCCGAGGTTCCCGCCGGGCCGGTCGGCTACGTCGTGCGGCCGCCGGACGGGCGCCACCACGACTGCCTGTGGGACATCGCCGAGCGCACGCTGGGCGACCCGCTGCGCTACCGGGAGATCTTCGAGCTGAACCGCGACCGGGTCCAGCCCGACGGGATCCGCCTCGTCGACGCCGACCTGGTGCGTCCCGGGTGGGTGCTGCTGCTGCCCGCCGACGCCACCGGCGACGTGCACGTCCCCCTGGTCCCCGCCGCAGCGCCCGCGCCCGCAGGGCCCGCGCCCGCAGCGCCCGCAGCGCCCGCAGCGCCCGCACCCGCGGACGCAGCACCTGCGACCGCGCCCGCGACCGCCCCGGCGGGAGAGGTGGACGCGGGCGCGCACGGCACGGCGTCGCGCGCCGCCGTCAGCGGCGGGCTGCTGCTGGCCGGCGTGCTCACCGCCGGCTCCGCGCGCCGGCGCGGCCCGACCGCGGCCGCGGTCGAGGAGGAGCTGCGGCGGGGGGCCGACCTCGCCGGTGCCCGCTTCCTCGACGTCGCCCTGCGCCAGCTCGCCGCGGCCCGGCGCGCCACCGGGCACCCGCTGCCGGAGGTGGTCGCCGCGCACCTGGGCGCCGACGAGCTCGTGCTGCACCTGGGCGCCACCCCGCCGCCGGGACCGGCCGCGCACCCGCCGGCGCCCTGGCGCGAACTGCCCGGCGGAGCGTGGCGGGTGCTGCGCGAGGACCTGCCCGACGGGGCGCCGGGGGCGCCGGGGGCGTCCGGCGACGTGCCCGCGCCGTACCCGGCGCTCGTCGACGTCGCCGCCGACGGCGAGCAGGCGCTGCTGCTGGACCTGGAGAGCGCCCCGGGCGTGGTCAGCGTCGGCGGCGACGCCGGCGTCGCGCGCGACGTCGTCACCTCCGTGGCGCTGGAGCTGGCGACGAACCGCTGGTCGGACGGCGTCGAGGTCCACCTCGTGGGTTTCGGCGACGAGCTGACCGTGCTGGCGCCGGGGAACCTGCGCGCCCGGCCCGCGCTGGCCGGGCTGCTGGAGGAGCTGGAGCGGCAGGCGCCCGTCCCGGGGGCGGACCTGCTCGCCGGGCGCCTGGCGCGCGGGGCCGACCGGCCGCGCCCGCGCGTGGTCGTGCTCTCCGGGCCGCCGTCGCCGCAGGACGCCGAGCGCGTGCACCGGCTGCTGTCCACCGGGCGCACCCCGCTGGCGGTGCTGTGCGTGGGCGACGTGCCCACGGGCGCGTGGCGCTTCTCGGTCGACGCGGCCGGCGACCTGGACCTCGGCGTCCTGGGGCTGCGCGGGCGCGCCCGGCGCGCCACCCCGCAGCAGTACCGCTCCTGGGTCGGGGCCCTCGCCCCGCTCGCCTGAAGCCCGCGCGTCCCGCCCCGTGGACGGCGCTCGGCACCCGCGCCGCCCGCCGCCCCCGAGCGGCGCGGGCGCCGCCGCCGGGTCGGTACGGTGGGCCCCGTGGCGCCTCCCTCCCCGACCCCGGTGCCCGCGGGCACCGGCGGCTTCGAGGTGCGGCTGGAGAACTTCGCGGGCCCCTTCGACCTGTTGCTCGGGCTCATCGCCAAGCACCGCCTCGACGTCACCGAGGTCTCCCTGGCCCGGGTGACCGACGACTTCATCGCCCACCTGCGCGCGGCCTCCGCCGGCGAGGGCGAGTGGGACCTGGACGAGGCCAGCGAGTTCCTCGTCGTGGCCGCCACGCTGCTGGACCTCAAGGCCGCCCGGTTGCTGCCGGCCGCGGACGTGGAGGACCCCGAGGACCTCGCGCTGCTGGAGGCGCGCGACCTGCTCTTCGCGCGGCTGCTGCAGTACCGCGCCTACAAGCAGGTCGCCGCGGTCCTCGGCGAGCGCATCGAGCGGGCCTCGCGGCGGGTGGCGCGCGCGGTGGCGGTCGAACCGCGCTTCGAGAAGCTGCTGCCCGAGCTGGTCCTGAGCGTCAGCCCCGAGCAGTTCGCCGCGATCGCCGCGCGCGCCCTGACCCCGAAGCCGGTGCCCGTGGTGGGCCTGGACCACCTGCACGCCAGCGCCGTCAGCGTGCGCGAGCAGGCCGCGCTCGTCGTGGAGCGCCTGCGCCGCGCCGGGCACCTGACGTTCGCCCAGATCGCCGCCGACGCCGGCGACGGGGAGCTGGGCACCCTGGTGGTGGTCGCCCGGTTCCTGGCGGTGCTGGAGCTGTTCCGCGAGAAGCGGGTGCGCCTGGAGCAGCCCGAGGCGCTGGGACCGCTGACGGTGCGCTGGGACCCCGCCGACGACGCCGCGAGCGCGGCGGCGGTGCTGGCGGGCGTCGACGAGTTCGAGGGCGCGGACACCGCGCCGGGGGGAGAGCGGTGAGCGAGCAGGTGCGCGGGGGGACCTCCGACGGGGTGCGCCCGGACGAGCCGGGGCGCCGGGTGCGCGCCGCGATCGAGGCGGTGCTCATGGTGGCCGACGAGCCGGTCGCCGCGCAGGCCCTGGCCCGCGCCACCGGTGAGTCCGCCGACGAGGTGGACCTGCTGCTGCGCGAGCTGGCGGGGGAGTACGACGAAGCCGGTCGCGGCTTCGAGCTGCGCGAGTCCGGCGGCGGGTGGCGGGTGTACTCGCGCGCCGAGCACGCCGACGTCGTCGAGGCGTTCCTGCTGGACGGGCAGACCGCGAAGCTGACGCAGGCCGCGCTGGAGACCCTGGCGATCGTCGCCTACCGCCAGCCGGTCAGCCGGGCGCGCGTCTCCGCGGTGCGCGGGGTCTCCGTCGACGGCGTCATGCGCACCCTGCTCACGCGCGGGCTGGTCACCGAGGCCGGGGTGGAGGCCACCAGCGGCGCGACGCTGTACCGCACCACCGAGGAGTTCCTGCAGCGCACCGGCCTGGGCTCGCTGGACGACCTGCCGCCGCTGGCGCCGTTCCTGCCCGAGGACGTCGACCCGGACGACCTCGGCCCGCGCGAGGTGCTCGCCCCCGAGCCCGGCGCCCTGCTCGCCGGCGCGGTGGCCGACGCGGTGGCCGACGAGCCGGTCGACGCGGTGGCCGACGAGCCGGTCGACGCGCTCGGGGCCGAGGCGGTCGGCGCCGCGGCCGGGGTGGGGGATGATGGTGGGGTGCGCGCGAGCGCCGCGGACGACGCGGCGCCGGCGGCCACGGCGCAGCCGCAGGCCCCCGCGACGCCCGACGACCAGGAGGAACCACGATGAGCCCCACCGCGCCCCGAGGGGGCGGCAGCCGCCGCCAGGGCGGCTCCGGAGGCCGGCCCGCCCAGGGCCGCGGCGGCCGGCCCGGCGCCGCCGGCAAGGGCGGCAAGGCGTTGGGTGCCAAGGGCGGCGGGCCCGGCGGGCGCTCCGGTGCCCGCGGCGCCGCGCGCCGGATGACCGACGACATCAAGCCCGCCCCCGCCCCGCCGCGCCGCGGGCCCGCCCCCGTCGCCCGCGGCGGCGACGTGCACGACCCCGAGGGCGTGCGCCTGCAGAAGTTCCTCGCCCAGGCCGGTGCCGGCTCGCGCCGCGCCTGCGAGGAGATGATCACCGCCGGGCGCGTGACCGTCGACGACCAGGTCGTCACCGAGCTGGGCGTGCGCATCGACCCCACCCGCCAGGTCGTGCACGTCGACGGCCTGCGCTTCTCCATCGACGACCAGCTCGTCTACATCATGGTGAACAAGCCCAAGGGCGTGGTCTCCACGATGTTCGACGAGCAGGACCGCCTCAACCTCGCCGACATGGTCGGCCCGCGCGAGGAGCGGCTCTTCCACGTGGGCCGCCTCGACCTGGACACCGAGGGCCTGATCCTGCTGACCAACGACGGCGCGCTCGCGCACCGCCTGCAGCACCCCTCCTTCGGCGTGCAGAAGACGTACCTGGCCGAGGTGCGCGGACCGGTCAAGCGCGAGCTGGGCCGCAACCTGCGCGCCGGCGTGGAGCTGGAGGACGGTCCCGTGGCGGTGGACTCCTTCCGCCTGGTGGACTCCAAGCCCGGCTACGCGCTGGTGGAGGTCGTCCTGCACGAGGGCCGCAAGCACGTGGTGCGCCGCCTGCTCGACGCCGAGGGCTACCCGGTGCTGAAGCTGGTGCGCACCCAGATGGGCCCGCTGGTGCTCGGCGACCTCAAGCCGGGCAGGAACCGCCGCCTCACGCGCGGCGAGGTGCAGCAGCTCATGGCGGCCGTGGGGCTGTGAACCCGCGGGCCGCGCTCGCCGCGGCCGGCGGCGTCGGTACGGTGAGCGCCGTGTCGGTGCGGGCGGTGCGGGGTGCGGTGCAGGTGGACGTCGACGAGCGCGAGGTCGTGCTCGCCGCGACGCGCGAGCTGGTCTCGGAGGTGATCCGCCTGAACGAGCTGTCCCTGGACGACTTCATCAGCGTGCTGTTCACCTGCACCGCGGACCTGACCAGCGAGTTCCCCGCCGTCGCCGCCCGTGAGCTGGGCATGGGCGACGTGCCGCTGATGTGCGCGCGCGAGCTGGAGGTGGACGGCTCCATGCCGCGCGTGATCCGCCTCATGGCGCACGTGGAGACCGCCCTGCCGCGCGCGCGGGTGCGCCACGTCTACCTCGGCGGCGCGCAGGCCCTGCGCCGCGACATCGCCCAGTAGGCCCCGGTGACCCTCGACGCCGCCGCGCCCGCGCGCACCGCCGGCACCGTGCGCGTGGTCGGCTCCGGCCTGCTCGGCGCCTCCGCGGGGCTGGCCCTGTCGCTGCGCGGCGTGGACGTCGTGCTCAGCGACTCCTCGCCCACCCAGGCGGCGCTGGCGCGCGACCTGGGCGCCGGGCGCCTGGCCGCCGAGGGCGACGAGCCGTCCCTGGTGCTGGTGGCCACCCCGCCGGACGTGGTGGCCGAGGTGGTCGTCGCCGAGCTGGCCGCGCACCCCGGCGCCGTGGTCACCGACGTGGCCAGCGTCAAGGGCGGGCCCCTGGCCGCGCTGCGCGCCGCGGGCGCGGACCTGCGCCGCTACGTCGGCGGTCACCCGATGGCCGGGCGCGAGCGCGGCGGCGCCGTCTCGGCGCGCGCGGACCTCTTCGCCGGCCGGCCGTGGGTGGTGGCGGCCACCGAGGCGGCCGACCCGGCGGCGGTGGCGCGCGTGCACGACCTCGCCGTCGACTGCGGCGGGGTGCCGGTGGCCATGCCCGCCGCCGAGCACGACGAGGCCGTCGCGCTGGTCTCGCACGCCCCGCAGGTCGCCGCCAGCCTGGTCGCCGCGCGCCTGCGGGGCGCGCCCGAGCCGGCCGTGCGCCTGGCCGGGCAGGGCCTGCGCGACGTCACCCGCATCGCCGGCAGCGACCCGGTGCTGTGGGCGCAGATCCTCGCCGCCAACGCCGGGCCCGTCGCCGACGTGCTCGAGGAGCTGCGCACGGACCTCGACGCGGTCGTCGGCGCGCTGCGCGCCCTGCAGGCGGACCCGACCGCGCCCGGCGCGCGCGGGCGCCTGGCGCAGCTGATCGCCGCCGGCGGGGCCGGGCGCGAGCGCATCCCGGGCAAGCACGGCGGGGCGCCGGCGCTGTACGCCACCGTCGTGGTGGTCGTGCCCGACCGCCCCGGCGCGCTGGCGCGGCTGCTGGCCGACGTGGGCGAGGCCGGGGTCAACCTGGAGGACCTGCGCCTGGAGCACTCCCCGGGGCAGGCCGTGGCGCTGGCCGCGGTGGACGTGCTGCCCGCGGCGGCCGCTCGGCTGGCCGAGGCGCTGCGCGCGCGCGGCTGGACGGTCCCGGCCTCGTGAGCCACCGGGGGCGCTGAGCCGCCGGGCGCGCGTCGAGCGGGCCGGGCGCGGTCGACTAACCTCGTCCGGTGCCCACCTCCTCCCGCGGTCCCGCCGCGCCCACCGGCGCGCCCCCCGCCGCCCCGCCACGGGCGGGCGTGGTCGTCGCCGTCGACGGGCCCTCCGGCTCCGGCAAGTCCAGCGTCAGCCGCGCCGCCGCGCGCGCCCTGGGCGTGGCGTTCCTGGACACCGGCGCGATGTACCGCGCCGTGACCTGGTCGGCGCTGCGCGCCGGGGTGGACCTGCACGACCCGGTGGCCGTGGCCGCGCACGTGCGCACCGTGGCGCTGTCGGTGGGCACCGACCCGCAGGCGCCGGCCGTGGCGGTGGTCGGCCCCGACGGGCGCGAGACGAACGTGACCACCGAGGTGCGCGGGGCCGAGGTCACCGCCGCCGTCAGCGCGGTGGCCGCCGTGCCCGCGGTGCGCTCGGACCTGGTGCTGCGCCAGCGCGCGCTCATCGAGGCCGCGTGCGCCGCCCCGGCCCCCGGCGCGCGCCCGGGCGTGGTGGCCGAGGGCCGCGACATCACCACCGTCGTCGCCCCGCAGGCCGACGTGCGGGTGCTGCTGACCGCCGACGAGTCGGTGCGCCTGGCGCGGCGCGCGCAGCAGGACCTCGGCGCGGCCGACGAGGCCGCGCTGGAGGCGGTGCGCCGCTCGGTCTCCGAGCGCGACCGCGTCGACGCGCGCACCACGGCCTTCACCACCGCCGCCGACGGCGTGGTCACCCTGGACTCCACGCACCTGGACTTCGACGGCACCGTCGCCGCCCTGCTGGAGCTGGTGCGCAGCGCGGTGGGGGAGCGGGCGTGACGCCGGCCCCCGCCCCGGTGGCCGTGCCGCGCGCGGGCCGCCCGCAGCCGTGGACGAAGGCGCTGGGCAGGTTCCTGGCGCACGTGGTGTGGTCCTCCACCGTGCACGGCGCCGAGAACGTGCCGGCCACCGGCCCGGTGCTGCTGGCCTCCAACCACGCCTCGCTGACCGACGGGCCGCTGCTGTTCGGCGTGGCCCCGCGCGACGTCGCCTTCCTGGTGAAGAAGGAGATGTTCGACGGCCCCGTCGGCTGGGCGCTGCTGCGCGCCGGGCAGATCCCCATCGACCGCAGCCACGGCGACCGCGACGCGCTGCAGACGGTGCTGCGCGTGCTCTCCGAGGGCGGCGCGGCCGGCGTCTTCCCCGAGGGCACCCGCGGGCGCGGCGACGCGGCCTCGGTGCGCTCGGGCATCGCCTGGATCGCGCTGCAGTCCGGTGCGCCGGTGGTCCCGGTGGCGTGCCTGGGCGCGCACCGCCCCGGCGAGCGGGGCCGCACCGCGCCGCCGCCGCGGCGCAGGCTGCACTACTGCTTCGGCGAGCCGTTCACCGTCGTCAAGGAGCCCGGCGTGCCGGGCCGGGCGGCGCTGGCCGCGGCCGTGGAGCAGGTGCGCGACAAGCTGTCCGCGCACGTCCTGGAGAGCATGCGGCGCACGGGGACACCCCTGCCCGACGACCTGGACGCCGCCGGGCTGGGCCTGCGCGAGCTGGCGTCCGACGACGCGACCGGAGGTCCGCGGTGAGCACCCCGAACACCCCGCACGAGCACGACGACGGCACGGGCACCGGCCCCGACGACGGCCTGGACGCCGGCGTCGAGGGCGCCCTGCGCGCCGGGCTGGAGGACTACGACCTCTCCCCGGAGGACGTGGCCCTGCTGGAGGCCGACGGCCCCGGCGGCCCGGAGGACGCCCCCGCCGGCCCGCTGCCGGTGCTGGCCGTGGTGGGCCGGCCCAACGTGGGCAAGTCCACGCTGGTCAACCGCATCATCGGCCGCCGCGAGGCGGTCGTGGAGGACGTGCCCGGCGTGACCCGGGACCGGGTCTCCTACCCGGCGAACTGGGCCGGGCGCGACTTCACCCTCGTCGACACCGGCGGCTGGGAGCGCAAGGCCGCCGGCCTGGACCTCGCCGTGGCCGAGCAGGCCGAGATCGCCATCGACCTGGCCGACGCCGTGGTGTTCGTCGTGGACGCCACCGTGGGGGCGACCACGTCCGACGAGCAGGTCGTGCGGATGCTGCGCCGCTCGGGCAAGCCCGTCGTGCTGGTGGCCAACAAGGTCGACGGCCCGCGCCAGGAGGCCGACGCCGCCGAGCTGTGGTCCCTGGGCCTGGGCGAGCCGCACGCGGTCTCCGCGCTGCACGGGCGCGGCACCGGCGACGCGCTGGACGCCGCGGTGCGGCTGCTGCCGGAGGTCTCCGCCGTCGGCGGTGCGCTGCCCACCGGCGGCCCGCGCCGCGTGGCGCTGCTGGGCCGGCCCAACGTGGGCAAGTCCAGCATGCTCAACAAGCTCGCCGGCTCCGAGCGCGTCGTGGTGCACCCCACCGCCGGCACCACCCGCGACCCCGTCGACGAGCTCATCGAGCTGGG
Organism: Kineococcus gypseus; assembly: GCF_050871305.1. Lineage (NCBI taxonomy): Bacteria > Bacillati > Actinomycetota > Actinomycetes > Kineosporiales > Kineosporiaceae > Kineococcus > Kineococcus gypseus. The sequence goes on from NZ_JBJLRD010000007.1 coordinate 46,700, forward strand.
CGGGCGCACCTGGCGCTTCGTGGACACCGCCGGCATCCGCCGGCGCGTGCACCTGACGAAGGGCGCGGACTTCTACGCCTCCCTGCGCACGCAGGCGGCGCTGGAGAAGGCGGAGGTGGCCGCCGTGCTCGTCGACGCCAGCGAGCCGCTGACCGAGCAGGACATCCGCATCGTCTCTACGGTCGTGGAGTCCGGCCGGGCGCTGGTGATCGGCTACAACAAGTGGGACCTCACCGACGAGGAGCGCCGCCACTACCTCGAGCGCGAGATCGAGAAGGAGCTCGTGCAGGTGCCGTGGGCGCCGCGGGTGAACGTCTCGGCGCTGACGGGCCGGCACGTGGACCGCCTCGTGCCCGCGCTGGACACCGCCCTGGAGTCGTGGGACACGCGCATCCCCACCGGGCGCCTGAACAGCTTCCTCGGGCAGGTCGTCTCCGCCCAGCCCCACCCGGTGCGCGGGGGCAAGCAGCCGCGCATCCTCTTCGCCACGCAGGTCTCGACCCGCCCGCCGCGCTTCGTGGTCTTCGCCAGCGGCTTCCTCGAGGCCGGCTACCGCCGCTTCCTCGAGCGCCGCCTGCGCGAGGAGTTCGGCTTCACCGGCTCGCCCATCGAGCTGAGCGTGCGGGTGCGGGAGAAGCGCAAGCGATGAGGTAGGGTTCTACCCGGCTCGCCCCGCGAGGGGCCGGGTCGATCGGGCTGTGGCGCAGCTTGGTAGCGCACTTGACTGGGGGTCAAGGGGTCGCAGGTTCAAATCCTGTCAGCCCGACCGGAGCAGGTTCCGGTCAGAGCGGGTGGTCGTCCGAGGAGGACGGCCACCCGCTCTCCGCGTTCCGGGGTGCCCGGTGCTGCGCGGGCCGTCCACCGGCGGCGGGGCACCGCCCACGTCGGCGGTGCCCTGCCGCGAGCGGCGCCGCGCGCGCCGCCCGGGGGCGCCGCGCCCCTAGCGTCGGGGGGTGAGCCCCGCCCGCCGCCCCCCGAGCCCTGCGCGCGGACGGCGCCGGGCGTGGTGAGCCGCACGTTCCGCTCGCTGCGGCACCGCGACTACCGCTGGTGGGCGGCCGGTGCGCTGGTGAGCAACACCGGCACGTGGATGCAGCGCATCGCCCAGGACTGGCTGGCCGTGCAGGTCCTGCCGGGCGCCTCGGGCACCGCCGGCGGGGTGACGACCGCCCTGCAGTTCGCGCCCGTGCTGCTGCTGGCGCCCCTGGCCGGCGGGCTGGCCGACCGCTTCTCCCGGCGCCGGCTGCTGGTGGTGACCCAGGTGGTCACGGCGCTGCTGGCCACCGCCACGGGCGTGCTGGTCGTCACCGAGCACGCGGCGCTGTGGCACCTGTACGTGCTGGCGCTGCTGCTGGGCTGCGTCACCGCGCTGGACGGGCCTGCGCGCCTGACGTTCGCCGGTCAGCTCGTGCCCGAGGAGGACCTGCCCAACGCCGTGGCGCTGAACGCGGCGTCCTTCAACGCCGCCCGGCTGATCGGCCCCGCGGTGGCCGGGCTGCTCATCGCCTCGATCGGCGCCGGGCCGGTGTTCCTGCTCAACGCGCTGAGCTTCGTGCCGGCGCTGGCCGCGCTGCGCGCGGTGCGCCACGTGGACCGCGCCGACGGCGCCGACGGCACCGGTGGTGCCGCTGGTGCCGGTGGTGCCGGTGGTGCCGCTGGTGCGGCCGGCGCGGAGGGGCGGGCCGGGCGCCCGGCCCGCGCGCCCGCCTCCTCCCGGGGGGTGCGCGCGGGCCTGCGGCACGTGCGCGAGCGCCCCGAGCTGGTGGTGGTGCTGGCCCTGGTGGCCGTCGTCGGCGGCCTGGGGCTGAACTTCCAGCTCACCAGCGCCCTCGTCGTGGGTGAGCGCTTCGGGCTGGGGGCGGCGGAGTTCGGGCTGGCGGGCACCGCGGTGGCGGTCGGCTCCCTCGGCGGGGCGCTGGTGGCCGCCCGCCGCGAGGGCCCGCGGCACCGGGTGCTCGTCGGCGCCGCCGCCGCGTTCGGCGCGCTGGCGAGCCTGTCGGCGCTGGTGCCCACCTACGAGCTGTACCTGCTCGTCCTGGTGCCCATGGGCGTGGCGTCGCTGACGTTCTTCACCACGGCCAACGCCACGGTGCAGACGCGCAGCGACCCGGCGGTGCGCGGCCGCGTGGTCGCGCTGTACCTGGCGCTGCTGCAGGGCGGCGCCGTGCTCGGCGCCCCCCTCGTCGGCTGGGTGGGCACGCGCGCCGGGGCGCAGTGGGCGGTGCTGACCGGGTCGCTGCCCGCCACCGCGGCCGCGCTGGCCGCCGCGGTGGCCCTGCTGCTGCTGCGCCGGCGCGCCGCTACGGCTGCGCGTCCCCGCCCCCCGGCGCCTCCGCCGGCGTCTCCGTCCACGCCGCCGCGCACGCCGCCAGGCCCCGCAGCACCTCGGCGACCTGGTGCCGGGGCAGCTCCACCAGCGAGGCGCTGAGCAGCTCCGGGCGCACGTGCTCGGCGAGCAGGTCGCGCGCGGCGTTCTTCGTCAGCACCCGCCCCCGCTCGCGGGCGGCGGCGACCAGCGCCTCGCGCGCGACGTTGCCCAGCCTGCCGTGCGCCCTGGCCAGGACGCGGGCGGCAGGGCCGCCGCCCGGGCGCGCGCGGGCCAGCAGCGCGGTGAGCGCGGTGCCCGGCAGCGCGTGCGCGCTCAGCTCGTACTTGCCCCTCAGCAGCTCGCGCCACTGCGCGAGGGACGCCTGCGCGCCGGGCGGCAGCAGCAGCGCGGCCGCCTCGGCGTTCAGCGCCAGCAGGGTGCGCAGCACCCACGGCTCCGGGGCGTCGGTGAGGTCGACCAGGGCGCGCGCCCGGCGGCCGGCCAGCTGCGCCGGCACGCCCTGGGCGAGCAGGGTGGGCAGGAGCACGTGCTGGCCGGGGGCCGCGTCCTCCAGGGGCTGCGCCGTGACGGCGATCAGCGGGGCGTTGCCGCCCGCGCCGTCCAGCAGCGCCAGCGCCCCGGCCACGGCGGCCTCCTCGAGCGCCTGCGCGCCGCCCTCGAGGGACTGCCTGCCGTGGGTGTAGATGCGCACCTGCTGGCGCTCGGCCGCGGTGGGCGCGGCGCGCCGGGTGCGGGCGGTGGGCTGCAGCACGTACAGGTCGCCGTGCGAGCCGATGGCCTGGGCGCCGTCGTAGGCGTTGAAGTCGGGCAGCACCGCCTCGTGCACCAGGTGCAGCCCCTGCACGGCCTGCTGCACCTTCAGCCCCAGCGCCGGCTGGTGCTCGCCGTAGCCGTACGCGACGACCAGGCGGCCGCGCTCGGCGTCGCGCAGGCCCTGCAGCCCGGCTAGCAGGAACGTCTCGACGCCCTCGGGGGTGTAGGGCGGGTCGGTGAAGACCACGTCCGCCCACTCGCGCGCCGAGGCCGGCAGCCCCAGGCGGAAGTCGCCCCACAGGCAGCGCACCGACCAGCCGCGGCGGCGGGCGGTGGTGTCGATGAACTCCAGGACGCGCTCGTCGAGGTCGACGACGACGACCTGCACCGCGGGGTCGGTGGCGGCCGCGGCCAGGGAGGTCAGGTCGTGGTCGCCCACGCACAGCAGCCGCATCGCGGCCAGGTCGTAGCGGTCGGCCAGCCAGCGGCCGCGGCGCGCGGCCGTGGCGGGCGTGGCCCCGACGTGGTCGAGGTCGCGGTCGGGCGCGGGGCGCTGCGCGATCAGCTCGGCCATCGTCGCCACGAGCGCGCCGTCCACGCCCAGGGCGCGGTCCCAGAAGCCGGCGGGGTCCTCGGCGGTGCCCACCTCGAAGACCGCGGCGTACTCGGCGGCGCGCTCGGGGCGCAGCGCGTACCGGCCGCCGTCCTCGACGAGGTCGTCGGCCACCTCCCGCAGCAGCGCCTCCACGCGCCGGCGCGTCAGGGCGCTGGCGGCCACCAGCTCCGGCAGCGTCGCCGGCCCGCTGGCCAGGGCGCGCACGAGGGCGCGCAGCGGCCGCACGAAGGGGCCCGCCGCCGAGCGCAGGGCGCGCGGGTCGCTCACGAGCCCGCCCCGGCCGCCGCGACCGCCTGCCACCCGTGGAGCACGCCCGCAGTCTGGCACGGAGGCGGTGCTGCTCCGGGACGGCGCCGCTCCGGGACGGCGCCGCCCGGGGACGACGGAGGCCCACCGGCGTGCGCCGGTGGGCCTCCGCTGCACCTCGCGCGGGCCGGGGTCAGCCGTTGACGCGCACCTGCATGAACGAGTCGCGGGCGCTGGTGCTCACGACGGTGATCCTCGTGCCCGTCTTGGGCACGTCCACGCCGGACCAGCCGTCGGCGTCGGGCTGCTCACCGGCCGCGACGTACCAGTCCTTGGTGTCGTCGAAGGTCGCCACCGCGGGCAGGCCGCCGTAGGTGCCCGCCTTGCCGGTGTCCGGGTCGTGCAGGGTGAAGCGGTCCGTGGCCTCCAGCCCGAAGGTGGAGTCGTGGGACTGCACCCGCGGGCGCCAGCTCTCGCCGTTGGTGCGGTTGGTGCCCTCGTCGTCGGTGGGTTCGTACAGCAGCCCGGGGTGGGCGTCGACGGGCAGGACCAGGCCGCCGCCGGGGTGGGCGCCGACGTTGTTGTCGCCGTACTGGGTGTTCCAGTACGTGACGAGCAGACCGTCCTGGTAGGCGTAGCGCTCGGCGTGGTCCGGGTGCGCCGGGTCGCCGAAGTTGTACGGCCCGGTGGCCAGGCTGGCGTCGAAGCCGCGGTACTGGCGGTACTCGGCCAGGTAGGCGTTGAAGAACGACTCCGTGGTGGTGCCGGTGCTGACGGTGAAGCCGTCCAGCGTCCAGCTCGTCACCGGCGTGCCGCCCAGGGAGACCGCGTCGACCTGCAGGCCCGGCTCGGTGGCCGCGCCGTCGGTCCAGTAGCGGAAGCCGACCAGCGCGCCGGCGGGCACGCCCGCCAGGGAGGCGCTCAGGTCCACCCACTGCCCCCCGGTGCTGCCGGTGATGCCCTGGCCGAAGTTCTGGCCGTTGGGGTCGGTGGTGACGGAGCGGTTGGTGGCCACGGGGGTGAAGGTCTTGCCGCCGTCGGTGGAGTAGACGACGTAGGCGTAGTCCCAGTCCTGCTCGATCTGGTACTTCACCTTCGCGCTCAGCGTGCTCGCTCCTGCGGGCAGCGGCGTGAGCATGGTGTTGTCCAGGTCGTCCCCGGCGCCGGAGTACCAGAAGTCGCCGCCCTCGAAGGGGGTGCCGATCGTGGTGGTGACCTCCTTGTCGGGCAGCTGCACGACGAGGGCCTGCGCCTGCTTGGTGGTCGCCTCGGCCGGGCCGAGCTTGGTGCTCACCTTCGCGCCCGGCTTGACGGTCTCGTAGTCCAGCCAGCCCAGCTGCAGCTTCTCCCAGGCGCCCATGTGCATCGGCTCGGTGCCGATGCCGTCCTCGGGGCGCCCGCTGTTGCCGTACGAGCCGGACGACATCAGCGACCAGAACGCGGTGGAGTTCTCCGCGCCGCCGGAGTTGCCGGAGGTGTCGTACAGGTCGGGCAGGCCCAGGTCGTGGCCGAACTCGTGCGAGAACACGCCGACGCCGCCGTTCTCCGGCTCGACGGTGTAGTCGCCCACCCAGTACTTCGACTGCCCGATGCGGGTGCCGCCGAGCGCGTTGGTGGTGCCGCCGACGGCCGGGCCGCCGGTGCCCACGCGGGTGGTCTGGTTGTACCAGCGGTGCGACCAGATCGCGGCCTGGCCCAGGGCGCCGCCGCCGACCTCCTCGCCCTCGCCGGAGTGCACGGCCTGGAAGTGGTCGATGTAGCCGTCCGGCTCGTCGAAGTCGCCGTCGCCGTCGAAGTCGTAGCGGTCCCACTGGTCGAAGCGGGAGAGCTCCTGGTCGATCTGCGCGACCGACTTGCCGGCGGCCAGCTGCTGCGCGTACCAGCCGTTGAGGGAGTCGTTGACGAACCCCCACGCCGCGCGGTCGCCCAGCGCGTTGTCGCCGTACGACTTGCCGGTGCCGGGCAGGCGCACCCAGTCGGTGACCGCGCCCTCGACGGTGTAGCGGCCGGAGGAGACCTCGTCGTAGAAGTTCGCCATCGACACGTCGCCCTCGGCCTGCGAGAAGAGCAGGTCCTCGTAGTACGGCCGGGAGAAGTCCTTCGTCCAGATGGTCGTGTCGTCCACGGACCGGTCCGGCGCGGGGATGCTGTTGTGCGGCAGGTCGGCGAACTCGCCGAGCACGGTGAAGATCTGGTCGGTGTCCTCGCGGGCGAGCTCGACGTACTGGCCCTTGGCGACCTCGACGACCTTCCCGTCCCCGCTGGGGGCGGCCTGGCCGCGCAGCACCTTCTCCAGCCCGGCCTGGCGCAGCGCGCGCTGCTTGTCGGCCAGCGGGTTGGGCAGGTCGTGGCTGCGCCCGGCGCCCTGCGGGCCCGGCGCGGCGGCGCCGCCGAAGGCGCTCGCGGCGGCGGGGGCGGGGGCCGCGGGGGCGGCGGGTGCTGCAGAGGCGACGGCGGGCGTGGCCGCGACGAGCGCGGCGCCCACGACGGCGCAGAGGGTTCTTCTCAACGCAGGTGCTCCTGGTCTCAGCGGACGGCGCCCGGCCGCCGGAGGGGTCTCCGGACGACGGTGTCGGGCAGCCGTCGCCGACCATATGTCACGCTCAGTGGTGCTCCGCGCCGTCGCGGCACCGGGCCGCCCAGGTGTTACCCAGCCTTAACACGGTGCCCCGTCGAACTTCCCGCGGCGGGGCCGCGGGTGGCCGGTGCGGCGCCCCGTGCGGCGCACCGTGCGGCGGTTGACACGGTGCCGGGGCAGCGGGCACGGTATGCCGACGACCATCGAGAGCGGCCGAGAGACCTGGCTCGACGACGCCGCAGCAACCCCCCTGCAGAGGGCGTGGGTGCTTCCGCCAGGACCGATGGAGGGCACGGCATGACGCACGACCGCACCACCGAGCTGCACTCGCGCCGGCACGTCGACCTGTGCCGCTGCGGTTCGGCCGCCTGTCGCTGACGCCGCGCGCCGGCACCCGCCCCGTCCCCCGACGCGGGGCGCCCCCCGCGGACCCGGGGAGCGCCCCGCCACCGCCCGCCCGGCCGGTCACCCCGGCCCGCGCACCACCACCGCGCAACCGCGCGCAACGCAGCGCAGCGCACGACCCCGACCAGCCCGCAGAACCCCGCACACGCCCTGGAGGGCCACGCATGTCCACGTCCACCGACGCGACCACCGAGGCGAAGTTCGCCGAGTACGCGCACCCCGAGAAGCTCGTCAGCACCGGATGGCTCGCCGAGAACCTCGGCCGCGAGGGCCTGGTCGTCGTCGAGAGCGACGAGGACGTCCTCCTGTACGAGACCGGCCACATCCCCGGCGCCGTGAAGGTCGACTGGCACACCGAGCTCAACGACCCCGTCACCCGCGACTACCTCGACGGCGCCGCGTTCGCGGAGCTGCTCTCGCGCAAGGGGATCCGCCGCGAGGACACCGTCGTGCTCTACGGCGACAAGAGCAACTGGTGGGCCGCCTACGCCCTGTGGGTGTTCACCCTGTTCGGCCACGAGGACGTGCGCCTGCTCGACGGCGGGCGCGCCAAGTGGGCCGCCGAGGGCCGCGAGCTGACCACCGAGGCGCCGCAGCGCGAGCGCACCGAGTACCCCGTCGTCGAGCGCGACGACAGCCGCGTGCGCGCCTTCGCGCAGGACGTGCGCGAGCACCGCGGCGGCCTGGTGGACGTGCGCTCCGCGCCGGAGTACAGCGGCGAGCGCACCCACATGCCCGACTACCCGCAGGAGGGCACGCTGCGCGGCGGGCACATCGCCGGCGCGGCCAGCGTGCCGTGGGCGAAGGCCGCGAACGAGGACGGCACGTTCAAGGACCGCGCGGCCCTGGAGGAGATCTACTTCACCGGTGCCGGGCTGACCCCGCAGACGGACACCGTGACGTACTGCCGCATCGGCGAGCGCTCCAGCCACACGTGGTTCGTGCTCACCCACCTGCTGGGGCTGGAGAAGGTGCGCAACTACGACGGCAGCTGGACGGAGTGGGGCAACGCGGTGCGCGCGCCCATCGTCGTGGGCACCGAGCCCGGCGAGCGCTGAGCGCGGAGCGGCCCGCGCACGACGGCCCCGGGACCCGCGGTGACGAGCCGCGGTCCCGGGGCCGTCGCGCGCCCGGGAGCGTGCGCCCGCCACCGCGTGCGCCCGGGGTCGCGTGCGCCCGGGGTTCTCAGCCGACGGGGCCGCGCAGCGCCTCGACGACCTCGCCGACCACGACGACGGCCGGTGCGCGCACCCCGGCCGCGCGCGCGACGTCGGCGACGTCGGCGAGCGTGGCGGTGGTGGTGCGCTGGCGTGGGCTCCAGCCGTCCTGCACGACGGCGACGGGGGTGGCCGGGTCCTTGCCGGCGGCCAGCAGGGCGGCGGCCAGGCGCTCCAGCGCCGTGACGCCCATGAGCACCACGAGGGTCCCGTCCAGGGAGGCGAGGGCGTGCAGGTCGTCCTCGTCGAGGTCCTCGTGGCCGGAGAGCACGGTGACGCAGCGCGCGGCGCCGCGGTGGGTGACGGGGATGCCGGCGGCGGCGGGCACCGCGAAGGCGCTGGTGACCCCGGGCACGACCTCGACCTCCACGCCGGCCTCGCGGCAGGCCAGGACCTCCTCGCCGCCGCGGCCGAGCACGTAGGGGTCCCCGCCCTTCAGGCGCACCACGGTGCGCCCGGCCAGGGCCGCGTCGACGAGGACGCGGTTGATCTCCTCCTGCGGCACCGGGTGGTTCCCGGCGGCCTTGCCGACGTCGACGACCTGCACGTCCGGGTCGAGCTCGGCGAGCACCCCGGTGGGGGCCAGGCGGTCCACGACGACCACGTCGGCCTCGGCCAGGCGCCGGCGCCCGCGCAGGGTCAGCAGCTCCGGCTCGCCGGGGCCGCCGCCGACGAGCACGACGCGCCCGCGCCCGCGGCGGTGCCGGCGCAGCGGGGCACCCCCGGAGTCCACGTGGTGGCCCAGCGCGGCGGCCAGCGCCCGGGTGCGGCCGGTGTCCGCCCCGGCGCCGACGGAGAGGACCACGTCGTCGCGGCGCACCACGGCCGGCGCGGCGGCGGAACCGGTCGCCGGGTCGCCCGGGTGCACGCACCACAGCCGGTGCCGCTCGGCCAGGGCGGCCACCGCGGCGTCCTCGCGCGCGTCGCCGGTGGCGGCGTGCACGAGCCAGGCGCCGACGAGGTCGGCCTCCGCCGCGGTGCCCGCGCGCCAGCGCACCCGCCCGCGCGCGTGCTGCTCGCGCAGCTCCTCGCACAACGCCGCCGCGACGACGAGGACGTCCGCGCCCGCGCCGGCCAGCTCGCGGGCCGAGGCCGCGGCGAGCGGGCCGCCCCCGGCGACGAGCACCCGCCGCCCGCGCAGGTCCAGGTGCACCGGCTGCATCAGCCCGGCCCGTCCTCCGCGCCCGGTGCCAGCGCTCCCAGTGCGCGGGCCGCGGCCGCGGCGGGGTCCTCGCCGGCGAGCAGGGGCACGACGTGCGCCGCCGCGCCCGCGGCGCGCACCACCCGCGCCGCCGCCTCGGCCGCGTCCGCGTCCTCGGCGCTCAGCACCGCCACCACGCCGGCGTCCGCCAGCAGCAGGGCCGCCTGGGCGCTGCGGCGCAGCGCCTCGGCCCGCTCGGGCGCCGAGGCGCCCAGGTCCGCGAGCAGCCCGGCGCGCAGGTTCTCCGCGCGCAGCGCGTACCCGGGCCGGCCGGCGGCCAGCAGCGCCGCCTCGACGGCGCCGGCCACGTCGGCCGGGTCGGGCGCGCCCTCGCCGGGCACCAGCCACAGCGCCGCCCCCGGGTGCGCGCGGTGCGCGGTGGACGGGCGCCAGCGCGCGTCCTCCTCGGCCCGGGACCCGGCGCGCCGCTCGACGGCCTCGCGCACCACGCCGGCGGCGACCGTGTCGTGGGTGTGCTCGTCGACCAGGACGAAGGCGCCCATGTCGCGGTTGCGCGCGTACGGCTCGACGACGAGGTCGACGGCCGTGCGCAGCGTCACGGCGCCGATGTCGTTGAGCAGCAGCACCTCCGGGTCGGGCACCTCGGTCAGGGTGGCCGAGTCCATGCGCTCGTGCAGCGCCACGACCTCGGCGCGCACGGTGCGGGTGGTGTGCTTCAGCAGCAGCCGGCGGCCGGGGGAGAGCGGGTCGGTGTGCATCCAGCACACCTGCGCGCGCAGCTCGCGGGTGACGGTGGGCTCGGCGCCGGGGGCCACGAGCACGTCGCCGCGGCCGACGTCGACCTCGTCGGCCAGCTCCACCGCCACCGACAGCGGCGGCACGGCCACCTCGCGCGACTCGTCCAGGGTGTCCAGCGCGGTGACGCGGGTGCGGGCCCCGGAGGGCAGCACCACCACCTCGTCGCCGGCGCGCAGCGTGCCGGCGGCCACCCGGCCGGTGTAGCTGCGCCGGCGCCCGGCCACGGGCCGCGAGACCCACTGCACGGGCAGCCGCAGCCGCCCGACGCCGAAGTCGGGCGGCAGCACCTCCACCGCGTCCAGGTGCTCCAGCAGCGTCGGCCCGTCGTACCAGGGGGTGCGCTCCGAGCGCCGGGCGACGTTGTCGCCGAGCTTGGCGGCCACCGGGACCACGAGCAGCCGCACGCCCAGGCGCTCGGCGACCGCGCGCAGCTCCTCGCGCACCGCCTCGAAGCGGGCACGGTCGAAGTCGACGAGGTCCATCTTGTTCACCGCGGCCACCAGGTGCGGCACGCCCAGCAGGGTCGCGATGCGCGCGTGCCGGCGGGTCTGGTCGAGCACCCCGGCGCGCACGTCCACCAGCAGCATGGCCAGGTGGGCGTTGGAGGTCCCCGTGACCATGTTGCGCGTGTAGCGCTCGTGGCCGGGGGTGTCGGCGAGGACGTAGTTGCGCTTGGCCGTGGAGAAGAACCGGTAGGCCACGTCGATGGTGATGCCCTGCTCGCGCTCGGCGCGCAGCCCGTCGGACAGGGCCGCCAGGTCCGGGCCGTCGGGGCCCTCGACGGCGGCGAGGTGGTCGGTGGGCAGGGAGCCGGTGTCCAGCAGCAGGCGCCCGATGAGGGTGGACTTGCCGTCGTCCACCGACCCGGCGGTGGACATGCGCAGCAGTTCGCGCATCAGAAGTACCCCTCGCGCTTGCGGTCCTCCATGGCGGCGACGGAGGTGCGGTCGTCCGCGCGGGTGGCCCCGCGCTCGGAGACGGTGGCGGTGCCCAGCTCGGCGATGACGGCCTCGACGTCGGCGGCCTCGGAGCGCACCGCGCCGGTGATGGTCAGGTCGCCCACGGTGCGGTAGCGCACCTGCAGGCGCTGCACCCGCTCGCCGGGGCGCGCCGGGGTGAGGTCGGAGACCGCCAGCAGCATCCCGTCGCGCTCGACGACGTCGCGCTCGTGCGCGTAGTAGATGCTCGGCAGCTCCAGGCCCTCCAGCGCCACGTAGCGCCACACGTCCAGCTCGGTCCAGTTGCTCAGGGGGAACACCCGCACCTGCTCGCCCCGGTGGATGCGCCCGTTGTACAGCGACCACGGCTCGGGGCGCTGAGCACGCGGCTCCCACTGGCCGAACTGGTCGCGCACGCTGAAGACGCGCTCCTTGGCGCGGGCGCGCTCCTCGTCGCGGCGCGCCCCGCCGAACGCGGCGTCGAAACCGCCCTCGGCCAGGGCGTCGAGCAGGGTGCGCGTCTGCAGGCGGTTGCGCGAGGCCCCCGGACCGCCCTGCTCGCGCACCCGGCCGGTGTCGATGGCCTGCTGCACCGAGGCGACGACCAGGCGGTGCCCGCCGCGCGCCAGGCGCCGGTCGCGGAAGTCGATCACCTCGGGGAAGTTGTGCCCGGTGTCCACGTGCATCACGGGGAACGGCACGGGGGAGGGGCGGAACGCCTTCTCCGCCAGGCGCAGCAGCACGATGGAGTCCTTGCCCGCGGAGAACAGCAGCACGGGCCGCTCGAACTCGGCCGCCACCTCGCGGATGACGTGGACCGCCTCGGCCTCCAGGGCGCGCAGGTCGTCCACGCGCAGCGGGTCGGCCGCCGGCGCGACCGCACGCGCGGCTGGCAGCGCGGTCGTCGCCGCGGTGCTCACAGGTGGATCCCGCACTCGGTCTTGGCGGTGCCCGCCCAGCGGCCCGAGCGCGGGTCCTCGCCCGGGGCCACCGCCCGGGTGCACGGCTTGCACCCGATGGAGGGGTAACCGCTCGTCAACAGCGGGTTCACGGGGACGGCGTGCTCGGTGGCGTACCCCACCAGCTCGTCGAACGTCCACGCCGCCAGCGGGTTCAGCTTCACCAGACCGTGCCGCTCGTCGAACTGCACCAGCGGGGTGCGCGCCCGCGTGGGCGCCTCCTCGCGGCGCACGCCGGTCACCCACGCCTCGTAGCCGGCCAGCGCGCCGGCGAGGGGCTCGACCTTGCGCAGCCGGCAGCACTGCGCGGGGTCGCGCTCGTGCAGGCGCGGGCCCAGCTCGGCGTCCTGCTCGGCGACCGTGCGCCGCGGCAGCACGTCCACCACGCGCACGGGCAGGGAGAACTCCACCTCGTCGCGCGTGCCGCGCGTCTCCGCGAAGTGGTAGCCGGTGTCCAGGAACAGCACGTCCACGCCCGGGGCGTGGCGCGAGACCAGGTGCGGCAGGACCGCGTCGGCCATGCTGCACGCCACCGCCAGCGTGCCGGGGAAGGTCGCGGCCGCCCAGGCGGCGACCTCCTCGGCGCCGGCGCCGGCCAGGCGCGCGGCGCCCTCCTCGGCGAGCGCGCGCAGCTGCTCGGCCGAGCGCACGCGGCCCGGGGGCGCCGCCGCGCCCTGCGCGGCCGGCAGCGCGGTCGGCAGCGCGGTCGTCGTCGCGGTCGGCAGCGCGGTCGTCGTCGCGGTCGTCGTCGCGGTCGTCGTCGCGGTCGTCGTGCTCTCGCTCATCGCAGAGCCTCCTCGTCGCTGCGGTGGGCCCACGCCGCGAAGGTCTCGCGCGGCTCGCGGGTGTCGAGGTAGCGCCGCACGACGCGCTCGACGTAGTCGGCCAGGCCGGTGGCGGTCACCTTCAGCCCGCGCACGGTGCGGCCCAGGCCGGGCTCGGCGCGGTCGGCGGAGGCCAGGCCGCCGCCGAGGTGGACCTGGAAACCGGGCACCTGCTCGCCGTGCTCGTCCTGCACGAGCTGACCCTTCAGGCCGATGTCGGCGGTCTGGATGCGCGCGCACGAGTTCGGGCAGCCGTTGACGTGCAGCGTGATCGGGGTGTCGATCTCCACCCCGGCCAGGCGCCGCTCCAGCTCGTCGATCGCGCGCGCGGAGGTGGCCTTCGTCTCGACGATGGCCAGCTTGCAGAACTCGATGCCGGTGCAGGCGATCGTGGTGCGCCGGAACGGCGAGGGCGTGGCGGTCAGGCCCAGCTCCTCGGCGCGCGCGACGAGCGCGTCCACCCGGGCCGGGTCGACGTCCAGGACGACGACCTTCTGGTGCGGGGTCAGGCGCACCCGGCGCGAGCCGGCGGCCTCGACCGCGTCGGCCAGCTCGCGCAGCACCGCGCCGCTGACGCGGCCCACCGTGGGCGACAGGCCCACGTACAGGCGCCCGTCCTTCTGCTCGTGCACGCCGACGTGGTCGCCGCGACCGCGCGGCGCCGGCGGCGGCGGCCCGTCCGGCAGCGCCCGGCCCAGGTACTCGCGCTCGAGCACCTCGCGGAAGCGCTCGGCCCCCCAGTCGGCCACGAGGTACTTCAGCCGCGCCTTGTTGCGCAGCCGCCGGTAGCCGTAGTCGCGGAAGATGCTCACCACGCCCAGCCACACCTCGGCGGCGTCGGCCGGGGTGGCGAACGCGCCGAGCCGCTGTGCCAGGTGGGCGCTGGTGGACAGCCCGCCGCCGACCCAGACGTCGTAGCCCGGGCCCAGCTCGGGGTGCACCACGCCGACGAGGGAGACGTCGTTGATCTCGTGGACGACGTCCTGGCTGGGGTGCCCGGTCACCGCGGTCTTGAACTTGCGCGGCAGGTTGGCCAGCTCCGGGTCGCCGATGAAGCGCTCGACGATCTCCTCGACCACGGGCGTGGGGTCGATCACCTCGTCGCGGGCGATGCCGGCCACGGGGCTGCCGAGCACGACGCGGGGGGTGTCGCCGCACGCCTCGGTGGTCTGCAGGCCCACGGCCTCCAGCCGCCGCCAGATCTCCGGCACGTCCTCCACGCGCACCCAGTGCAGCTGCACGTTCTGGCGGTCGGTGATGTCGGCGCTGCCGCGGGCGAACTCCTCGGAGACGCCGGCGACCACCCGCAGCTGCTCGGTGGTCAGGGACCCGCCGTCGATGCGCACGCGCAGCATGAAGAACTCGTCGGAGAGCTCCTGCGCGCTCAGCTGGGCGGTGCGCCCGCCGTCGATGCCCGGGCGGCGCTGCGTGTACAGCCCCCACCAGCGGAAGCGGCCGTTGAGGTCGTCCGGGTCGATGGAGGCGAAGCCGCCGTGCGCGTACACCTGCTCGATGCGCTCGCGCACGTTCAGGCCGCCGTCGGCCGCCTTGAACTCCTCGTTGTGGTTCAGCGGCGTCGTGCCGTCCACGCGCCACTGGCCCTCGCCGCCGGCGCGCGCGGGGCGCGGCCGGCGCGCCGCGGTGCGCGGGCCCGCCGGGCCCTGCTCGGTGGAGGTGGTGCTGGCGTCGGGTGTCATCGGACCTCACGGGGGAGCGGGCTCCTCGTGAGGAGGAACCTCAGGCGGTGGGGTGCAGCGCGCGACCGCGGCGGCAGGCGTAGGTGCTCTGCAACCGCATGAGGTCGACGTACCGGCGCGAGACCAGGCGCACGGCGGGGAGCTGGACCACGGGTCCACGGTAGAGCACGCCGGGGCCAGCTCCAACACGCCGGCCGCGCCGGCGCGCTGCGGCGCCCAGCGGCGCCCAGGGGCGACCTGCGCCGAACCTGTTGACCTGCGTCCGGGGTGCCCCTACCGTCGGGAGCGGTCACGAGTACCAGCGTCAAGCCCCGGCTCGCTGGTCGGCAACCCTCCTCTCGCGGCGGGGTGCTCCGGGTGAGGACCTGGCCGGTCGCGGACGTGCGCCCGGCAAGCGCGGACCTGCGGGTCCCCGGGAAGCGAAGTGGACCCCTCGTGCAGAAGATCGCCCTCCTCGCCGTCGTCGGGCTGCTCGCCCAGCTGGTCGACGGCTCGCTCGGCATGGCCTACGGCGTCACCTCCACCACGCTGCTGCTGGCGATCGGCGCCAACCCGGCGGCCGCCTCGGCCACGGTGCACCTGGCCGAGATCGGCACCACCCTCGCCTCCGGGACGGCCCACTGGCGCTTCGGCAACGTGGACTGGCGCGTGGTGCTGCGCGTGGGCCTGCCCGGCGCCGCCGGCGCCTTCGCCGGCGCCACCGTGCTCTCCTCGCTGCCCTCCGAGGCCGCCGCGCCGGTCATCAGCGCCCTGCTGCTGGTGCTGGGCGTCTACGTCCTGCTGCGCTCGGCCGTCTCCCGCTTCGACGAGCGCTCGCTGCGCAAGCCGCTGCGCCGCCGGTTCCTCGCGCCGCTGGGGCTCTTCGCCGGTTTCGTGGACGCCACCGGCGGCGGCGGCTGGGGGCCGGTGGGCACCCCGGCGCTGCTGGCCTCGGGCCGGCTGGAGCCGCGCAAGGTCGTCGGCTCGGTGGACACCAGCGAGTTCCTCGTCGCGGTGGCCGCCAGCGCCGGGTTCCTCGTCGGCCTGGGCTCGCAGGGCATCGCCTGGGCCTGGGTGGGCGCCCTGCTGGCCGGCGGCCTGATCGCCGCCCCCGTCGCCGCCTGGCTGGTGCGCTACGCGCCGCCGCAGGTCCTGGGCACCGCCGTCGGCGCCGTCATCGTCCTGACGAACTCGCGCACCCTGCTGCGCAGCGACGCGGTGGGCGCCCCGGACGCCGTGCGCTGGGCCGTCTACGCCGTGGTGCTGCTGGCGGGGGCCGTGGCCCTGGCCCACGCGCTGCGCCGGCACCGCCGCGCCCGCCCGGTGCCCGCCCAGCGCACCGGCGCCGCCGGCCTCGTCGGCGCCGTCGAGCCGGAGAGGACCCCCGCGCCGTGACCTACGTGATCGCCCAGCCCTGCGTGGACGTCAAGGACAAGGCGTGCATCGAGGAGTGCCCGGTCGACTGCATCTACGAGGGCAAGCGCTCGCTGTACATCCACCCCGATGAGTGCGTCGACTGCGGCGCGTGCGAGCCGGTGTGCCCGGTGGAGGCCATCTACTACGAGGACGACGTGCCCGAGCAGTGGTCGGCGTTCACCGCGGCGAACGTGCAGTTCTTCGACGCGGTCGGCTCGCCCGGTGGTGCGGCCAAGACGGGCCTGATCGAGGCGGACCACCCGGTGGTGGCCGCGCTGCCCCCGCAGGGCGGGGAGCGCTGAGGTCGGTGAGCGTCGCCGCGCTCGTGGCCGGCGGTGCCGGCCGCCCGACCCTCAGCTTCGAGCTGTTCCCGCCGCGCTCGGAGGCCGCGCGCGACGCGCTGCACGGCGCCGTGGCGCAGCTGGCCGGCGCCGGGCCGGACTTCTTCTCCGTCACGCACGGCGCAGGCGGCACCACCCGCGCCGCCGGGTGCGAGCTGCTGGCGCACCTGCGCCGCGAGACGCGCGCGGTGGCGATGGCCCACCTGACCTCGGTGGGCGCCACCCGCCGGCAGGTCGTGGAGCTGGCGGAGGAGTTCTTCGCCCGCGGCGTGCGCGACGTCCTCGCCGTGCGCGGGGACCCGCCGGCCGGGCGGCTGCCCGACCCGGCCCCCGAGGACGCCGTCACGCGCGCCTGCGACCTCGTGGAGCTGGTGCACGTGGCCGACCGCCGCCACCGGGTGCGCGCCGGGGCGGTGGCGCCGCTGACGGTGGCCGTGGCCGCCTTCCCCGCCTCGCACAGCCCCGGGGACCTGCAGGCGCTGCGCGCCAAGCAGGACGCCGGCGCCTCGTTCGCCATCACCCAGGTGACCTACTCCGCCGCGGAGTACGCCGCCTTCACCGAGCGGGTCCGCGCGGCCGGCATCACGCTGCCGCTGCTGCCCGGCATCGTCCCCACCACCGACCCCGCGCGGCTGCTGCGCCTGCAGCAGCTGACCGGCGTGCCGGTCCCGCGCGAGCTGCTGGCCCTGCTGGAGTCCGCCGCCGAGCACGGCGAGGCGGCCCGCCGGCGCGCCGGCACCCGCTTCGGGCGGGCCCTGGCCCGCGACCTGCTGCGCGCCGGCGCCCCCGGCCTGCACCTCTACACGTTCAACTCGGCGCCCGCGGCGCTGGACCTGCTCGAGGGAGCTCACCTCGGCGCCGGGACCCCGACGGTCCCGAGCTCGGCCGGACGGCCGCAGGCACCCGCGGTTCCCCACGACGCCGCGCTCGCGGCTGGAGGATCACGATGAGCACCCCGTCCCGCACGACCCCGCACGACCCCGCCGGAGCCCCGGGCGCCGCGGACGCGCCCGGCACCGAGGTGCCGGCCTGGTCCGGCACCGTCCTCGGCTACCCGCGCATCGGCCGGCGCCGCGAGACCAAGAGGGCGCTGGAGGCCCTGTGGGCCGGAGAGGCCGACGTGGCCGCCACCGAGCGCGCCCTGGCCCGGGTGCGCGCGAGCACCGTGCGCCGCCTGAACGACCTCGGGCTGCGCGCGCACGACGCCTCGATCCCCTCGGCGTCCTCCGCCTACGACCACGTCCTGGACGCCGCGATCGCCCTCGGCGCGGTGCCGCCGCGCTTCGCCGACGTCGTCGGCGCCGACGGGCGCGTGGACCTGGCGGGCCTGTCGACCATCGCCCGCGGCCGCGGCGCGGACGCCCCGCTGGAGATGACGAAGTGGTTCGACACGAACTACCACTACCTCGTCCCCGAGATCGGGCCGGGCACGCAGTTCCGCTTCGCCGACGACCGCTCGGTGCGCGAGTTCTCCGAGCACCTGGCCGACGGGTTCCTCACCCGCCCCGTCCTCGTCGGGCCGGTGACGTTCCTGCTGCTGTCCAAGGCCGCCGACGGCAGCCCGGAGGGCTTCGCGCCCATCCAGCGCCTGGACGACCTGCTGCCCGCGTACGCCGAGCTGCTGGCCGCGCACGCCGCCGCCGGCGCCGCCTGGGTGCAGCTGGACGAGCCCGCCCTGGTCAGCGACTCGGCCACCGCCGGCGTCGAGGACCTGCCGCGGCTGGTGGCCTCCGCGTACGCGGCGCTGGCCGCCGCCCCGGTGCGCCCGAAGCTGCTCGTGGCCGCGCCCTACGGCGATCTGGGCGCCCTCCTGGCACCGCTGGCCGCCAGCGCCGTCGAGGGGCTGGCCGTGGACCTCGTGCGCGGCGGCGCGCCGGCCGGGCCGGTGCCCGGGCTGGAGGGCAAGACCCTCGTCGGCGGCGTCGTCGACGGGCACAACGTCTGGCGCGCCGACCTCGCACCCGCCCTGCAGCGCCTGCAGGAGCTGCGCGCCGTGGCCGGCACCGTCGTGGCCGGCACCTCCACCTCGCTGCTGCACGTGCCGCACGACGTGGAGGAGGAGACGCACCTGCCGGAGCGGCTGCGCGGCTGGCTGGCGTTCGCCGACCAGAAGGTCGCCGAGGTCGTCCTGCTCGGCGAGGCGCTGCGCCGGCCCGGCGCCGGTGCCGCCGCCGTCGCCGCCAGCTCCGCCGCGCGCGCCGACCGGCTGGCCGCCCCCGGCGTGGTGCGCCCGGACGTGCGCGAGCGGCTCGCGCGGCTGGGGCCGCAGGCCCTGCACCGCGGCGACTACGCCGTGCGCCGTGCCGCGCAGGAGCAGGCGCTGGACCTGCCGCTGCTGCCCACGACGACCATCGGCTCCTTCCCGCAGACCGCCGAGATCCGCTCGGCGCGCGCCGCCCGCACCGCCGGGCGCCTGGGCCAGCGCGAGTACGAGGAGTTCCTGCGCGCCGAGATCGACCGCGTGGTCGCGCTGCAGGAGGAGCTCGACGTGGACGTCGTCGTGCACGGCGAGCCCGAGCGCAACGACATGGTCCAGTACTTCGCGGAGAACCTCGACGGCTTCGCGGTGACCCGCCACGGGTGGGTGCAGTCCTACGGCTCGCGCTGCGTGCGCCCGCCGGTGCTGTGGGGGGACGTGGCCCGTCCCGCGCCGATCACCGTGCCGTGGGCCGCGCACGCCGCCTCGCGCACCTCCCGGCCGGTCAAGGGCATGCTCACCGGGCCGGTGACGATCCTGGCGTGGTCGTTCGTGCGCGACGACCAGCCGCTGGGCGAGACGGCCCGCCAGGTGGCCCTGGCGCTGCGCGACGAGGTCGCCGACCTCGAGGCCGCCGGCATCGGCGTCGTGCAGGTCGACGAGCCGGCGCTGCGCGAGCTGCTGCCGCTGCGCCGCGCGGACCAGCCCGACTACCTCGACTGGTCGGTCGCCGCCTTCCGGCTGGCCACCGCTGGCGCCGCCGACGCCACGCAGGTGCACACCCACCTGTGCTACTCGGAGTTCGGCGAGGTCATCGACGCCATCGACCGCCTCGACGCGGACGTCACCAGCATCGAGGCGGCCCGCTCGCGCATGGAGGTGCTGCCGGACATCGCGCGCGCCGGGTTCGCCCGCGGCATCGGCCCGGGCGTGTACGACATCCACTCCCCGCGCGTGCCGACCCGCGAGGAGGTCGTCGAGCTGCTGCGCCTGGCGGTCGCCTCGGTGCCCGCGCGGCAGGTGTGGGTCAACCCCGACTGCGGGCTGAAGACGCGCGGGTACGCCGAGACCGTCCCGGCGCTGCGCAACCTCGTGGCCGCCGCCGCGCAGGTGCGCGCCGAGCTGGCCGCCGCCGCGACCAGCGGCGCCGGCGGGGCCGGCGAGCCCGTCACGGCGAGCTGACCGGGCCGGCCCGCGCACCGGAGGGGGTGCGCGGGCCGGACCCTCAGCCGCCCAGCGGGGTGAGCAGCTCCGCGCGCGCCGAGGTGATCAGCTCGCCCACGCGGCGCAGGAACTCCGCGGTGGCCGGGCGCGCCTCGTGCGCGGCGTGCGCGGCGCGGTCGGCGTACTCCTCGTAGAACAGCCGCGCCAGCGGCTCGCCCTCCACGCGGTGCGGCACGTACGTCAGCGTGCCGGGTTCCTCCGCGAGGATCCCCGGCACGGTCCGCTCGACGAGCTCGTCGAACGCGCGGGCCGAGGCCTCGTCGGGCAGGTCGAAGCGGACTGCGATGGCGAACACGGGGCCTCCGTCGTCGAGCGGCGTCTCAGCGGTGCCGGTCCAGCCGGCGCAGGGCATCCTGCCGCCACGCCTCGGTGCCCGCCACGTCGTTGAAGGTGAACACGTGCAGGCCCGCCAGGTGGTGCCCGGGCGCGTCGAACTGCCCGGCCAGGCCGGCGAGCACCGGGCCCGGGTCGTAACCGCGGGGGGTGAAGAAGCGCCGCAGCAGCCCGGGCTGCTTGCGCAGGAACCGGGCCGACTCCCCGACGCCGATGCCGGCGCTGATGCGCAGCAGCTTCTCCCGGCCCACCGCGCCGGGCACGCCCACCCGCACCGGCAGGTGCACCCCCAGGGCGGCGACCTCGCGGGCCCAGGCGGTGATCGCGCCGGCGTCGAAGCAGACCTGGGTGACCACGTGGTGGGCCAGCGGCGCCTTCTGCGCCAGGGAGCGCTCCAGCACGTCCCGCCCCAGGGAGGCGTGCCCCTCCGGGTACCCGGCGATGCCGATGTCGGTGAACGGGTGCTCCAGCTCGTGCAGGGCCTGCAGCAGCGAGCGCGCGTCGGGGAACTCCCCGGCGTGCTGGGCGTCGCCGCCGACGACGAACACCGACGTGGTGCCGGCGGCGCGCAGCCGCTCCACCACCTCGCGCAGCCGCGCCGCGTCGGGCACCATCCGTGCCGACAGGTGCGGGGCGACGCGGTACCCCTCGGCGCTGAGCCGCTCGGTCAGGGCCAGGGTGGCGTCCGTGCCCCTCGACGGGGAGGCCGTGACGGTCAGCGGGACGCTGCGCGGGACGTGGGCCAGCACGGCCTCGGCGGTGCCGCCGAAGGGCAGCACCTCGTAGCCGGCGCCGTCGAGCACCGCGCGCAGCCGGCGCTGCGCGCCCGCCGGTCCCCGCGCCGCCGCTCCCCGCGCCGCCGCTCCCCGCTCCACCACGCCCCCCCGTGCCCTGCCCGTGCCCTGCCCGTGTCCGTGCCCGTCGTGCTCGCCGTGCTCGCGGGGCCTAGCCTGCCGCACCGTGAGCACCCCCGCGCCCGCCCCCCGCCCGCCCGGGGCGACGGTGCTCGCGGTGGCCGCCGGCGCCGTCGCGGGCGCCCTGGCCCGCCACGGCGCGTCCCGGTGGCTGCCGGTGCCCGCCCACGGCTGGCCGGTGGCCACCACCGCGGTGAACCTGCTGGGCTGCCTCGCGCTCGGCGTCCTGCTCGAGGCGCTGGCCCGCCGCGGCCCGGAGACCGCCCGGCGCTGCCTGGTGCGCCTGGGCGTCGGCACGGGCCTGCTGGGCAGCTTCACCACCTACAGCGCGCTGGCCGTGGAGGTGGACCTGCTGGCCCGCGACGGGGCGTGGGGCCTGGCGCTGGCGTACCCGCTGGCCTCCGTGGTCGCCGGCGTCGCGCTGTGCGCCGCCGGGGCCGCCCTCGGCGCGCGCCTGGTGCCGCGGTCGGCGGGGGAGGGCGCGTGACGCTGCTGGCGCTGGCGCTCGCGGCGGCCGCCGGGGCGCTGGCCCGCCACGGCGTGGACACGGCCCTGCAGCGCCGCTGGCCGCAGCGGCCCACCGCGCCCGTCCTCCTCGTCAACGTCACCGGCAGCCTGCTGCTGGGCCTGCTCACCGGTCTCGTCGTCGCCCGCGGCGCCCCGGGCTCGCTCACCGCGGTGCTGGGCACCGGCTTCTGCGGCAGCTACACCACCTTCAGCACCGCGTGCTTCCAGACGTTCTCCCTGCTGCGCCGCGGGCTCCCCGGGGCGGCCGCGGCGCACGCCGCCGCGACGCTGGTGGCGACCACGGCCGCCGCGGCGCTGGGCCTGGCCGTCACCGGGGCGCTGGGCTGAACCGCCCCGCCCCCCCGCCCCGCCCGCCCGTGCGACGGGAGCGGCCCGTGCGCTGAGTAGGGTCGGGGCGTGGTGGAGCAGCCGGCCGGCAGCGGGGAGCAGCCGTTCGTGGACGTGCGCGACGCCTGCAAGGTCTACCAGGACGGCGGGCACCCGGTCACGGCGCTGCGCCACGTCGACCTGCAGGTGCCGCGCGGGCGGTTCGTCAGCGTCATCGGGCCCTCCGGCTGCGGCAAGTCCACCCTGCTGCGCCTGGTCGCCGGGCTGGAGGGCCCCGACCGCGGCGAGGTGCGCATCTGCGGCGAGACCCCCGCGCGCGCCACCGAGCGCAAGATGGTCGGTTTCGTGCCGCAGACGCCCGCCCTGCTGCCCTGGCTGGACGTGCTGGGCAACGTGCGGGTGCTGGAGAAGGTCAACCGCGCCGGCGCGCGCCGGCGCGGGCCCGTGCCGGCGCCCGCCGTCGCCGAGCGCTGCGACCTCGCCGGCGACCCCGAGGCGCTGCTGCGCCGGCTGGGGCTGGGCGACGTGCTGCACGCGCGCCCCGGGCAGCTGTCCGGCGGGATGCAGCAGCGCACCGCGATCGCGCGGGCCTTCGCGCTGCAGCCGCAGGTGCTGCTGATGGACGAGCCGTTCTCGGCGCTGGACGAGTTCACCCGCGAGGCCGCGCAGCTGCAGCTGCTGGACGTGTGGCAGGAGCTGCGCACCACGGTGGTGTTCGTCACCCACTCCATCACCGAGGCGGTGCTGCTGTCCGACACCGTCGTGGTCATGGCCGCCGGCCGGGTGGCCGGCACCGTCGAGGTCTCCCTGCCCCGCCCGCGCCGCTCCGCCCAGCTGGACTCCGGCGCCATGCACGAGCACGAGCACCGCGTGCGCGAGCTGCTCTCGCACGCCTGGCACGCCGACGCCCGGAGCGCGCCGTGAGGGCGCTGCCGGCGGCCGCGCTGCACCCGCGGGTGTGGCTGCCGACCGTCGTGGCGCTGCTGGTGGCCGCGGCGGTGTGGGAGCGCGTGGCCGGGGCCAACCCGTACGTCCTGCCGCGGCTGGGCGCGGTGGGCGCGCAGCTGGCGGGGGAGCCGGCCTTCTACCTGGCCAACGCCTGGACCACCCTGTCGGAGGCGCTGCTGGGCCTCGCCGTGGGGGCGCTGGCGGCGTTCGCCGTGGCCGTGGGCGTCTCGGAGTCGGTGCTGCTGCGCCGGGCGGTGCTGCCGCTGGCCGTCGTGCTCAACGTCACCCCCGTCGTCGCGATCGCCCCCGCCCTCGTCGTCGCCTTCGGCTTCGGGATCGTGCCGAAGGTCCTCGTCGCGGCGCTGACGACGTTCTTCCCCGTGCTGATGAACACCGCCACCGGCCTGCGCTCGGTGCGCCGGGAGGTCCTGCAGGTCTTCCGCACCGTGCACGCCTCGCGCTGGGACGTGCTGCTGCGCCTGCGCCTGCCCAGCGCGCTGCCGTTCGTCTTCGCCGCCCTGCGGGTGGTCTTCCCCCTCTCGCTGGTCGGCGCCATCGTCGCGGAGTTCACCGCTGCCGGCGCCACCGCCGGGCTGGGCACCGTCATCAGCGTGGCCTCCTCGAACTCCCAGCTGGACCGGGTGTTCGCCGCCATCGCGTGCCTGGCCCTGCTGGGGGCCCTGCTGCTGCTCGTGGTCACCACCGTCGAGCGGCGCGTGCTCTCCTGGCACTCCTCGCAGCAGCGCTGACCAGACCCCCGACGAACACCCCGACGAACACCCCCGCGAACTCCCCGACGAACCCCGGAGGACACCCCCGTGAGCACCCGCAGGACCACCGCCCGGCGCCGCCCGGCCCTCGCCGCGGCCGCGGCCGCCCTGCTGCTGGCCGGCTGCTCCGGCGGCACCGGGGGCGAGGGGGGCGGCGACGGCGGGCCCGGCACCGCCCCGGCCCAGGCGCGCGGCTCGGCGGTCAGCGCCGAGCGGTGCGCGCAGAACGAGGCGGCCGGCACGATCACCTACCTGACCGGGTACCAGTTCCAGGCGTCGGCGAGCATCCTCGACCCCGTCGCCGCCGAGGCGCTGGGCTACTTCGACGCCGTGTGCCTGGACGTGGAGCTGCAGCCCGGCAGCGGTGAGACGGCGCAGAACGCCCAGCTCGTCGCCGCCGGCACCGCGCAGGTCTCCTCGATCGCCGGGGCCTCCGACGTCCTCGTCAACGTCGACAACGGCGTGGACGTCACCGCCGTCGCCCTCTTCGGGCACGTGCCGGTGGCCACCCTGCTCACCCGCCCGGACGTCACCGACCTGAGCCAGCTCGAGGGCACCGTCCTGGGCCACAAGGGCGCCCTGCCGGTGACGATCGACGCCATGCTGCGCTCGGCGGGGGTGGACGTGGCGAGCATCGAGCAGGTCCAGGTCGGCTACGACCCCTCCGTGCTGGTGCGCGGGCAGGTGCGCTCCCTGACGGCCTACAAGTCCAACGAGCCGCTGACCCTGCGCGCCCTCGGCGAGGAGGTCGTCGAGTGGAACCCCGAGGACTACGCGGTGCCCGGCTCGATGGCCACCACGATCGTCACCCCGGCGTTCCTGGCCGAGCACCCCACCGCCGTGCAGGACTTCCTGCGCGCGCAGCTGCGCGCGTTCGCGCACTGCGAGGAGCACGCCGCCGAGTGCGTCGGGTACGCCGCCGAGCGCTCGCAGGCCGGCTACGACACCGAGCACAACGAGCAGGTGTGGACCACCGAGGCGCAGCTCGTGCGCGGCTCGCAGCCGGCCGGGCAGCCGCTGGGCGCGATCGACGTGGCCACCGTGCGCACCGAGGCGCAGTTCCTGCTGGACGCCGGCCGGATCGCGGCGGTGCCGGACCTCGACGCCCTCGTCGACGAGGACGTCGTGGCGGGCCTGTACTCCGGCGGCGAGCTGGTCTGGCCGGTGCCCTGAGCGCCCCGGGCGCACCGGCGCGCGCCGCTCGCCGCGGGCGGGGCCCGCGGGCGACGCCGTAGCATGGCGGGGTCATGTCGAGCCCCCCCAGCCGGCCCGGCCGCCCCGACGCCGGGCGGCGCCGCCCCTCCCGCCCCGCGCGCTCGGCCCCCCGCACCGGGCGCCCCGGATCCCGCGGCGGCTCCCCGCGCGACCTGCCCGACGACCCGCGCGCCACCGCCCTGGCCACCCGCCTGGCGTCGGTGTCGCTGCGCGACGAGGACCGCCTGCGCCGGCGGCTGGCCGTGCTCGCGCGCAGCGGCGACGCCGAGGCCGTGCGCCGCGGGCTGGACGACGTGGAGGCGCAGGCCGCGGCCGCCGAGGAGCGCGCCCGGCGCCGCGCCGCCGCGGTGCCGGTGGTGCGCTACCCGCCGGACCTGCCGGTCAGCCGGGAGAAGGACCGCATCGCCGAGGTCCTGCGCGAGCACCAGGTCGTCGTGGTCGCGGGGGAGACCGGCTCGGGCAAGACCACCCAGCTGCCCAAGATCTGCCTGGAGCTCGGCCGCGGGCGGCGCGGGCGCATCGGGCACACCCAGCCGCGGCGCATCGCCGCGCGGGCGGTGGCCGAGCGCGTGGCCGAGGAGCTCGGCGGTGAGGTCGGCGGCGTGGTCGGCTACGCGGTGCGCTTCACCGACAGCGTCGGCGAGGACAGCCTGCTGAAGGTCATGACGGACGGCATCCTGCTCGCGGAGATCCAGCGCGACCCCGAGCTGCTGCAGTACGACACCCTCATCGTCGACGAGGCGCACGAGCGCAGCCTGACGATCGACTTCCTGCTGGGGTACCTGGCGCAGCTGCTGCCGCGCCGGCCCGACCTCAAGCTCGTCATCACCTCCGCGACCATCGAGACCGAGCGGTTCTCGCAGCACTTCGGCGGGGCGCCGGTGCTGGAGGTCTCCGGGCGCACCTACCCGGTGGAGGTGCGCTACCGCCCGCTGGCCGCCGACGAGCTCGCCGAGGAGCTGGCCGGCGAGCTCGACGACGACGCCGGCGAGGCGCTGGACGTCGACGAGGCCCCCGTGCCCGGCGACGACCGCGACCAGACCGAGGGGATCCTCGACGCGGTGCTCGAGCTGGCCGCCGAGGGCCCCGGCGACGTCCTGGTGTTCCTGCCCGGCGAGCGCGAGATCCGCGACACCGCCGAGGCGCTGGAGGGTCTGGTGCGCTCCGAGCGCGACCTGCGCGGCACCGAGGTGCTGCCGCTGTTCGCGCGCCTGACCGCCGAGGAGCAGCACCGCGTCTTCCGCCCGCACGCCGGCCGGCGGATCGTGCTGTCCACCAACGTCGCCGAGACGTCCCTGACGGTGCCGGGCATCCGCTACGTCGTCGACGCCGGCACCGCGCGCGTCTCTCGCTACAGCCACCGCACGAAGGTGCAGCGCCTGCCGGTGGAGAAGGTCTCGCAGGCCTCGGCGAACCAGCGCGCCGGCCGCTGCGGGCGCGTGGCCGACGGCATCTGCATCCGGCTGTACTCGCAGGCCGACTTCGAGGCGCGCCCGCAGTACACCGACCCGGAGATCCTGCGCACCAACCTGGCCGCGGTCATCCTGCAGATGGCCTCCCTGGGCCTGGGCGACATCGCCGCGTTCCCCTTCGTCGAGCCCCCCGAGGCGCGCGCGGTGGCCGACGGCCTGGCGCTGCTGACCGAGCTGGGCGCGCTGGAGGCCGCCCGCCCCGGCGAGCGCGGCGTGCCGCGGCTGACGCGCACCGGCCGCGAGCTGGCCCGCCTGCCCATCGACCCGCGCCTGGGCCGCATGGTGCTGGAGGCGCGGAAGAACTCCTGCCTGCACGACGTGCTCGTCGTGGTGGCGGCGCTGTCCGTGCAGGACCCGCGCGAGCGGCCGCTGGAGCAGCGCGAGCGCGCCGCGCAGCTTCACGCGCGCTTCCGCCACGAGCGCTCGGACTTCCTCACCTACCTGAACCTGTGGAACTACCTGCAGCACCTGCAGCGCGAGCTGTCCTCCTCGGCGTTCCGGCGCCGCGTCAAGGCCGAGATGCTGCACTTCCTGCGGGTGCGCGAGTGGCAGGACACCTACCACCAGCTGCGCCGCGTCACCCGCGACCTCGGCGCCGAGGTGCACGTGCCGGAGGTCGCCGCCCCCGCCGAGGGCGAGGAGGTGCCCGCGCCCGCCTACGACGCCGACGCCGTGCACCGCTCCCTGCTGGCCGGGCTGCTGGGCAACATCGGCCTGAAGGTCGAGCAGGACGAGAAGCGCGAGGGGCGCCGCGGGCGCGACGACGCCCGCCGCGGCCGCGGCGACGGCCCGCGCCAGCAGGAGTACCTCGGCGCGCGCGGCGCGCGCTTCGCCGTGGCACCGGGCTCGTCGCTGGGGCGGCGCTCGCCGGACTGGGTGGTCGCCGGCGAGCTGGTGGAGACCTCCCGCCTGTGGGCGCGCGTGGTCGGCGCCGTGGACCCGCGCTGGATCGAGCCGCTGGCCGAGCACGTCGTCAAGCGGCAGCACTCCGAGCCGCGCTGGTCGCGCAAGCGCGCCGCGGTGGTGGCCACCGAGCGCGTGACGCTGTACGGCGTGCCGATCGTCGCCGGGCGCACCGTCGCCTACGGCGCGATCGACCCGGAGCTCTCGCGCGAGCTGTTCCTCCGCCACGCCCTCGTCGAGGGCGACTTCGAGACCCGCCACGAGTTCTTCGCGCGCAACCGCGAGCTGCTGGAGGAGGCCGAGGAGCTCGAGCACCGCGCCCGCCGGCGCGACATCGTCGTCGACGACGAGGTGCTCTTCGCCTTCTACGACGCGCGCGTGCCCGCCGACGTCGTCTCCGGCCGGCACTTCGACGCCTGGTGGAAGCAGGAGCGCCGCGAGCACCCCGACCTGCTGACCTTCGACCCGGCGATGCTCGTGGCCGGCGACGCCGGCGTCAGCGAGGAGGACTTCCCGGCGGTGTGGCGCCAGGGCGACCTGGAGCTGCCGCTGTCGTACGTCTTCGAGCCCGGCTCGCCGCGCGACGGCCTGACCGTCGACGTGCCGCTGGAGGTCGTCAACCGCTTCGACGAGCGCGACCTGGCCTGGCAGGTGCCCGGGTTCCGGCACGAGCTGGTCACCGCGCTGCTGCGCGCGCTGCCCAAGCAGCTGCGCCGCCACCTCGCCCCCGCCCCCGACAAGGCCGCGCGCTTCCTCGAGCGCGTCGCGCCGCGCCAGCGCGACTTCTGGGAGGCGTTCGAGGAGGAGATGCCGCGCCTGGGCGACGGCACGGAGGTCTACTACGAGGACGTCGACCTCGCCAAGGTGCCCGCGCACCTGCGCCCCACGTTCCGGGTCACCGCCGCCGACGGTTCCGTGCTGGCCGAGGGCGAGGACTTCGCGCGGCTGCGCGAGCAGGTGGCCGGGCAGGTGCGCGCCACCATCGCCGAGGCGGCCGACGAGGTGCGCCGCACCGGCGCGACGTCGTGGCCGCTGCAGCCCGGCCCGGACGACCTGCCCGCGCGGGTGCCCGAGACGCACACCACCGTGCGCCGCGGCAGCGACGTGGTCTCCTTCCCGGCGCTGGTGGACGAGGGCTCCTCGGTGGGGCTGCGCACCTTCGCCACCGCCGCCGAGGCCGCCGCGGCCCACCGCGCCGGCACGGTACGCCTGCTGCTGCTCGTGCTGCCCTCGCCGCTGCGCACCGTGCAGTCCGCGCTGCCCAACGACGCCCGGCTGCTGCTGGCGCGCGCCCCGCACGGCGGCGCGGCCGCCGTGCTGGAGGACTGCCTGCGCGCGGCCGTGGAGGCGCGCCTGGACGCCGCCGGCGGGCCGGTGCGCACCGCCGCGGAGTTCGCGCGCCTGGCCGAGCAGGTCGGCCGCGGGCTGCTCTCGAGCACCACCGAGGTCGTCGACCGCGTCCTGCGGGTGCTGCGCACCGCCGCGCAGGTCGAGCGGGAGGTCTCGCGCACCTCCAGCCTGGCGCTCGTGCCGACGCTGGCCGACGTGCGCGAGCAGTTCGACGGCCTGGTGCACCCCGGGTTCGTCACCGGCACCGGCGCCGAGCGGCTGCCGGACCTGCTGCGCTACCTGCAGGGGATCCTGCGCCGGCTGCAGACCGCGCAGGAGAACCCCCAGCGCGACCGGGTGCGCACGGCCGAGTTCGCCCGCGTGCGCGAGGAGTACGCCGCCCACCTGCGCCGCGCCGGCGCGCACGTGCCGCCCGAGCTGGCGCGCCTGCGCTGGTCGCTGGAGGAGCTGCGGCTGCAGAAGTTCTCCCAGCCGGTGCCCACCGCCGGCCCGGTCAGCGACGAGCGGGTCCTCAAGGCGCTGGCCGAGCTCGGCTGATTCGCTGCAGGGCAACGGTTCTCCCCCTTGCACGCGCGGCGCGCGAGTGCTAACACTGGAGGTGCGGGACCCGGTGGAACCGGGCCCGCGGGGCGAGCAGTCGCATCTGGTGTGAAGCATCGGAGGTGGTTGTGGTGTTGATGCGGACCGACCCGTTCCGCGAGCTGGACCGGCTCACCCAGCAGGTGCTGGGGACCTCGGCGCGGCCGGCGGTGATGGCCATGGACGCCTGGCGCAGCGGGGACGAGTTCGTGGTGGAGTTCGACCTCCCCGGCGTCGACCCGTCCAGCGTGGACCTGGACGTCGAGCGCAACGTCCTGACCGTCAAGGCGCAGCGGCCCGTGCACGAGGGCACCGAGGAGATGATCGCAGCCGAGCGACCGCGCGGCGTGTTCAGCCGCCAGCTCATCCTCGGCGACAACCTCGACACCGAGCACATCGCGGCGTCGTACCGCTCCGGCGTGCTGACGCTGCGCGTGCCGGTGGCCGAGCGCGCCAAGCCGCGCCGCATCGCCGTCGAGGTGGCCGAGGAGGGCGCGCGGGACCAGCACGCCATCGGCGCCTGAGGCGGTGCGCGGGTGACCGGGACGACGGTGGCCGGCGCGCCGGCGCACGAGGCGTTCTGCGAGCTGCTGCGCGCCGACCCCGAGCTGGTGCGCGCGGAGTTCGAGGCGCTCGTGCGGGCGTGCTGGCCGGGAGGGGGTGGGCGCGCGGCGACGGGCAGCGTGGACGCGCCCGGCCCGCCGGGTCCGGGCGCCCGCACGGTGCCGCGCTCGCGCCGGCCCGCCCCGCTGCGGGGCGGGCGGGCGCCGGCGGCGCGCCCGCCCCGCCGGGAGCGCTCGCCCCCGCGGCGCTGAGCGGTGCGGGACGCGGGGGCGGCGGGTCCGCGGCGACGTGCCGCGGGCCCGCCGCCCTTGGCGCGCGGCTCCGGCGGTGCCAGAGTCTGCAGCGTGCAGCGCGCCCACGGCGTCGACGTCCCCGAGACCCTCGACGAGATGTGCCGCCCGCAGGTGGCGGCCGTGCTCGTGTACGACGCGCAGTCCGGCATCCTGCGGCACGTGCGCGAGCGCGACGCGGTGGTCGCGCGCACCCGCGAGGTGCTCGAGGCCGCGCGCGCGGCCGGGGTGCCGGTGCTGTACGTGCGGCACGTCTCGCTGCCGCCCTCGCACCTGGGGGTCGCCGGGTTGCGCACGGCGATGGCCTGGCAGCGCGTCGCGCGCGCCGACGCCGTGGGCGCGCCGTTCCCGCCGGGTGCGCCGCAGACGCGGGTCGTCGACGAGCTCGCCCCGCGCGAGGGCGAGCCGGTGTTCGACAAGCTGGGCATGTCCGCCCTGGTGGGCACCCCGGTGGAGGCGCTGCTGCGCGACCGCGGGACCACCACGCTGGTGCTCGTCGGCGCCGTGCTGGAGATCGGCATCGAGCCGACGGCCCGGCACGCCGCCGACCTCGGCTTCCTGCCCGTCGTCGTCGACGACGCGTGCGGCGTGGTCGACGAGGAGGCCGCCGCGCGATCGCGCGCCGCGCTGGACTACACCTTCGCCTGCTACCGCGCCGGCGCCGCGGACGTGGTGGCCGCCTTCAGCGCGCCCGCTCCCGCCCCCCGGCCCTGACGACCGCCCCCGGCGGCGGCACCGGCACCGGCGCCCCCGTCAGCAGCGACTCCTGCGCGGCGTCGGCCACCAGGGAGGCGGCCAGCGAGTCCTCCAGCCGGCACAGGTCGTCCCCGGCGCCCCCGGCGCCGGTGCCGCCGGCGACGAGCTCGACGAAGGCGGCGACCTCGGCGCGGAAGGCGGCGGCGAAGCGGTCGGCGAACGTCGCGTGCGGGGCGCCGTCGGGGAAGGCGACCCCCGGCTCGGCCGAGCGCGCCGCCGTCGAGGCGTCCATGCCGGCCACCACCGTGCCCAGCGAGCCCTGCAGCTCCAGGCGCACGTCGTGGCCGGCGCCGTTGTACCGCGAGGCCGACAGCACGGCCAGGGTGCCGTCGTCGAGGGTGCACAGCGCCACCGCGGAGTCCACGTCCCCCACGGCGCCGATGGCCGGGTCGCCGTTGTTGGACCCGCGCGCGTAGACCTCCACGACCTCCCGGCCGGTGACCCAGCGCACCGCGTCGACGTCGTGCACGCTGCAGTCGCGGAACAACCCGCCGGAGCCGGCCAGGAACGCCACCGGCGGCGGGGCCGCGTCGCACGTCAGCGCGCGCACGGCGTGCAGCCAGCCCAGCTCCCCGGCGCGGAAGGCGCGGCGAGCCTCGCGGTAGCCGGCGTCGAAGCGGCGCTGGTGCCCGATGCGCACCACCCCGCCGCGCGCGGCGACGTGCTCGAGCACCTCCAGCGAGCGCGCCGCGTCGAGCGCGACGGGTTTCTCGCACAGCACCGGCACCCCGGCGTCGACGCCGGCGCGCACCAGCGCCGGGTGCGCAGCCGTGCCGGCGGCGACCACGAGGCCGTCCACCCCGCTGCGCAGCAGCGCGTCGACGTCGTCGGCGACGTCGACAGCGACGTCGACGGCGGCCGTGCGCGCGCCGCCCGCGGGCAGCGCCGCGGCCACCGCGCGGGCGCGTGCCCCGTCGGCGTCGGCCAGCGTCAGCCGGCCCACCCCGGCGGTCGTGGCCAGGTTCGCCGCGTGCAGCGCACCGATCCGCCCGAGGCCCACCAGGCCCAGGTGCAGCCCGCCCACCGCGTCAGCCGTAGTGGCGCGAGGTCGAGCGGCGCTGGGACTCCTCCAGCGCCGCGAACCGCGCCTCGGCGTGCGGGGGCAGCACCCGCCGCTCGCGCACCAGCCACGGCAGCCCGCGCACCGCGTCGAGGACCCCCGCGGCGCTGGTGCGGTCGCGCGGCACCGTGCGCAGCAGGAACGCGGTGCGCCGCAGCGCCGCCGGCACCGGCCGGCGCAGCCAGGTGAACCACAGGGTGTTGCGCACCCCGTGCCGGCGGCGCAGCAGCGACTCGCGCAGCACCGACGCCTGGTGGTGCACCGTGAGGTCCTCCAGGTAGCACAGCTCCCAGCCCGCGGCCGCCAGGTCCGCGGCCAGCAGCTCCTCCTCCCCGCCCAGCCACAGCCGCTTGGAGAAGCCCCCCACGGCCAGGAACGCCTCGCGGCGCACCACCGAGGCGCCGGCCAGGAAGCTGCCCAGCGCCGGGCCCGGCAGGCCCGGCGCCCCGCGCACGGGGGAGTCGCGCAGCTCGGCGACGATGCCGTCCTCCACCGCGCCCGGCTCCACGAGGATGCGCGCGGTCAGCACCGCCACCCGCGGGTCCGCGTCGAGCACGTCGGCCGCGCGCGCCAGCGAGCCCGGGTCCCACCAGGTGTCGTCGTCGCAGAACGCCACGTACGGCGTGGCCGCGCTGGCCACGCCGGTGTTGCGCGCCACCGCGCCCTGGTTCTCCGGCAGCACCACCACGTCGAGGCGGTCGGCCCCGGCGCTGCCGCGCGGGTGCGCCGCGCGCAGCGCCGCGGCGGTGCCGTCGGTGGAGCCGTTGTCCAGCACGACGACGCGCGGGCGCTCCGGCAGGCGCAGCAGCCGCTGCACCGCCAGCAGCGCCTCCTCGCGGCGCTGCCAGGTGATGACCACCACGGTCACGCGCGCGTCCGGCGGGCCCTCGGGCACCGGGCCCAGCGGCGCCCCGTCCGCCGGCACCGGCGCCGTCGGCCCCGTCGGCCCCGTCGGCCCCGTCGGCCCCGTCCCCGCGCCGCCGGCCGGCCCGCGCACCTCCTCCACGGCGCTCACGCCGCCTCCCCGGTCAGGACGCGCAACCGGCGCTCGACCTCGCGCGAGGGGCGCCGGCGCGCCCGCAGCGCGCGCGTCAGCCGCGGGGCCGCGTCCAGCACGGAGCGGCGGTGCTC
The DNA here is from genome assembly GCF_050871305.1 of Kineococcus gypseus. NCBI lineage: Bacteria > Bacillati > Actinomycetota > Actinomycetes > Kineosporiales > Kineosporiaceae > Kineococcus > Kineococcus gypseus. Next base: position 79,519 of record NZ_JBJLRD010000007.1, read on the forward strand.
CCCGCCCTCCACCAGCCAGCGCGCGGTGCGCGCCGCCGCCACCGGCAGCGGCCGGCGCATCCACGCCGTCAGCAGGTAGTTGCGCCCCAGCAGCTCGCGGCGCACGTGCGCGGGGGAGCGGCTGACCGAGGGGTGGTGGTGGGCCACGACGTCCTCCACGTACGCCAGGCCCCAGCCGGCGGCGGTCATGTCGTACGCGACGCGCTCCTCCTCGCCGGCGAAGAACACCACGTCGTCGAAGCCGCCGACGGCCAGGAACGCGTCGCGCCGCACGATCGCCGTGCACGCCAGGAACCCCAGCACGTCCGGGCCGGGCATGTCCGGGCCGCGGCCCCACGGCGCGGAGGCCATGTCCGCGCAGATCGGGTCCAGCTCCTCGGCCGGGCCCACCAGGGTGCGCCCGGCCAGCAGCGCCAGGCGCGGGTGGGTCGCGAAGACCTCCTGCGCGCGCGCCAGCGCCCCCGGCGCCCACCAGGAGTCGTCGTCGGCGAAGGCGACCAGGCCGGTCAGCGCCGCCCGCACCCCGAGGTTGCGGGCGGTGGCGCCCAGGTTGCGCCCGGGCTGCAGCAGCCGCAGCGGCGGCAGCCCGGCGGCCTCGCGGCGCTGCGCCTCCGCGCGCACCACCTCCACGCTGGCGTCGCTGGAGCCGTTGTCGACCACCACCACCGGGCCCTCGTGGCGCGGCAGCGTGGCGCGCAGGTCCTGCGCCCGGTCGCGGGTGGCGACGACGACCGTGACGTCGGGGGCGGGGCGGGTGGGGGTCACGCGCCGGACGCTAGCGGCGACACGCCGCGCCGTCACGGCGGGGTGGGCGGGCGTGTCGGCGCCGGGGGTGGTTGCATCGCTCCGTGACCCCGACCCCGCACGAGCCCACCCCCGCGGCCGCGCGCGCCGCCACCCCCGCGAGCGGCGCCGGCGCCGCGAGCGGTGCCGGTCCGCGGCGCTTCACGCGGGCCGTCGTCACCGGCGGCGCCGGGTTCCTCGGCAGCCACCTGTGCGAGGCGCTGCTCGACGCCGGCGTCGAGGTCGTGTGCCTGGACAACTTCGTCACCGGCGGGCCCGTCAACGTCGAGCACCTCACCGACCACCCCTCGTTCTCGCTGCGCCGCTGCGACATCACCGAGTACGTGCACGTGCCCGGCCCGGTCGACCTCGTGCTGCACTTCGCCTCCCCGGCCTCGCCGGTGGACTACCTCAAGCTGCCGCTGGAGACGCTGAAGGTCGGCGCCACCGGCACCTGGCACGCCCTGGGCCTGGCCAAGGACAAGGGCGCGCGGTTCCTGCTGGCGTCCACCTCGGAGACCTACGGCGACCCGCAGGTGCACCCGCAGCCGGAGACGTACTGGGGCCACGTGAACCCCGTGGGCCCGCGCGGGGTCTACGACGAGGCCAAGCGCTACGCCGAGGCGCTGACCACCGCGTACCGCACCACCCACGGCGTGGACACCGCGATCGTGCGCATCTTCAACACCTACGGCCCGCGCATGCGCGCCGCCGACGGGCGCGCCATCCCCACGTTCATCCGCCAGGCGCTGGCCGGCGAGCCGGTCACCGTCGCCGGCGACGGGCAGCAGACCCGCTCCATCTGCTACGTCGACGACCTCGTCACCGGCATCCTCGCCCTGGCCGCCAGCGGCCACCCCGGGCCGATGAACATCGGCAACCCCGAGGAGCTGACGGTCCGCGAGATCGCCGAGGACGTCATCCGCGCCGCCGGCTCCGGCTCGCCGATCGAGTTCGTCGCGCGCCCGCAGGACGACCCGCAGGTGCGCCGGCCCGACACCACCCTGGCGCAGTCCGTGCTGGGCTGGAAGCCCGAGGTGGACTGGGCCGAGGGGCTGCGCCGCACCGTGGAGTGGTTCCGCGCCACCGGCGCCTGAGCGCCGCGCAGGGCCACGCCCGGGACCCGGTGCGCGCCGCTCAGAGCGGCACGAACCGCCCGGCGGCGGCCAGGACCTCCTCCACCGAGGTGCGCGCCAGCGTGGGGTCCACCTGCGCCCCGTGCGGGTCGCCGACGTAGTCGCCGGCCGCCGGGTCGCCGTGCCACAGCACGGCGTGCAGGTCGAGGTCCAGCGCCGGGCCCCACCAGCGCGGCGGCGTGGGGCCGAACAGCAGCACCGAGGGCACCGCCAGCGCCGTGGCCACGTGAGCGGTACCGGTGTCGCCGCAGAGCACCAGGCGCGCCGAGCCCACGAGGTCGGCCAGGCCGTCCAGGTCCAGCGCCCCGCAGCGGTCCACCGCACCGGCCGCGGCCAGCGCCGCGCCCAGCGCCGCCTCGTCCGCGGTGCCCGTCACGTGCACCTCGTGCCCGACGGCGACCAGCGCGGCCACGACCCGCGCCCAGCGCCGCACGGGCCAGCGCCGCGAGGCGGACGCCGCACCGGGGTGCACCACCACGGGCCCCTCGCGCGGCGGCGCCGGCGGGCGCGGGCGCAGCCGCAGGTCCTCGGGGCCGCAGCCGGCGCCCCAGGCCGCCACCAGCCGGCACCAGCGCGCCACCTCGTGCTCGTCGCGCACCCACGCCGGCCCGTCGTGGCCGGCGGTGCGGAAGCCCAGCAGCCGCTGCGGGCCGGTGGCCGCCAGCGGCTCGCGGCTGGCCGGGCCGTTGCCGTGCAGGTCCACCGCCAGGTGCCCGCCGCCGCGCGCCGCCAGCGGCGCCAGGTCGCGCGCGACGAGCACCTCGTCGACGACGCCGCGCCGCTGCAGGAAGGCGCCGACGCCCGCCGGCGCCGCCAGCACCAGGCGGTGCCGCGGGAAGGCGCGCCGCAGCCCGCGCAGCGCGGGCACCCCGGCCAGCAGGTCGCCCAGGCCCAGCGCCCGCAGCACGAGCAGGTCCCCGCCCGTCAGCTCCCGCAGCGCCCCCGGCGCCCCCGGTGCCGCTGGTGCCCCCGTCGCCGGTGCGCTCACGCGCGCCCGGCGCCGGCGGCCAGGATGGAGGTGGTGGAGCGCCCGTCCAGGTAGGGCAGCAGCACGACGCGCCCGCCCCAGCTGCGCACCAGCTCCGCCTCCGGCAGCTCCGCGCCGCCGTAGTCGCCGCCCTTGGCCCACACGTCCGGGCGCAGCTGCGCCAGCGCCTCGCGCGGGTCGTCCTCGGTGAAGACGCCCACCGCGTCGACGCTGGCCAGCGCGCGCAGCACCCGCTCGCGGTCGGCCTGCCCGACCACCGGGCGACCCGGGCCCTTGAGCCGGCGCACCGACTCGTCGGAGTTGATGAGCACCACCAGCGCGTCGCCCAGGCCGCGGGCGGCCTCCAGGCAGCCGACGTGCCCGGCGTGCAGGACGTCGAAGCAGCCGCCGGTGGCCACCAGCGTGCCGCCGGCCGCGCGCACCCGCGCCGCCACCTCCGCCGGGCTCGCCCCGGCCGGGCGCTGCTCGACGGGCGCCGGGGCGGGGGAGAAGAAGCCGTGCGTGCCGCCGGCGGCCACCCACGCCGAGGCGTCGCGCACCGCGCGCGCCAGCGCCGGGGACAGCGCACCGGTGCGGGCCACCTCCACGGCGGCGCTGGAGGCGAAGCGGTCCCCGGCCCCGCACGGGTCGCCCGCGGCGGGCACCGCCGGCAGGTGCAGCGCCTCGCTGCCGGCCGCGGCGCAGTACGCCCCGCGCGCACCGGCCGTCACGCACACCGCCGCCGCCTCCCACAGCGTGCGCAGCTCCGCGGCCAGCACGTCCGGCTCCAGGGCGCCGGCGTGCAGGTGGTGCGCCGACAGCGCCGCGCGGGCCTCGGCGAGGTTCGGCGTCACCAGCGCGCAGCCGGGCACGGGGGCCCCGCCGCGCGGGTGCGGGTCCCACACCACCGGCACCCGCCGCGCCGCCGCGGCCAGCAGGGCCCGCAGGCGCGGCTCGCGCGTGGTGCCCGCGCCGTAGTCGGAGACCAGCACCACGTCGGCGCCGGCCAGCGCCTCGCCCGCCGCGGCCAGCGCCGCGTCGTCGAGCAGCGGGGTGCCCGGCCCGCCGTCGTCCAGGCGCACGAGCACCTGCCCGTCGGCGCGCACCCGCGACTTGCGCCGCGTGCCGCCCTCGTGCGGCAGGGCCAGCACCTCCACGCCGCGCAGCAGCTCGCGCAGCCGCGCACCCGCCGCGTCGTCGGCGACCGGCGCCAGAAGCGCCACGTCCACCGACGGCTCCAGCGCCGCCAGCAGCGCCGTCAGCCCCGCCCCGCCGGGCGACTCGCGCACGAGGTCCACGTCCACCACGGGCACCGGCGCGTCCGGCGCCACGCGGTGCACCGCGCCGAGCACCTCCCGGTCCAGCACCACGTCGCCGACGACCACGACGCGGCGCGCGCCCCGCGCGCTCACGCGGTGGCCCCGCGCCGGGCCGGCACCGCGGTCAGGTCCATCGCCCGCGCCCCGGCGCGCGAGGCGGCCGGCAGGTGCGCCTCGACCGCCACGCACAGCGCGTGCACCGCCATCAGGTGCCCCTCCTGGATCGCCGACGTGGACGGGCCCGGCACGGCGACCGCGTCGTCGGCCAGCTCCACCAGCGGGTTCGGCGCCGCGGTGGTCATCGCCCACACCGTCAGCCCGCACGCGCGGGCGCGCTCGGCCGCGCGCAGCAGGTTCGGGCTGCGCCCGCTGGCCGACAGCAGCAGCAGCACGTCGCCGGGGCGACCGTGGCCCTCGACCTGGCGGGCGAAGACCTCCTCGACGCCGTAGTCGTTGGCGATGGCGGTCACCGCGGAGGTCTCCGCGTGCAGCGCGATCGCCGACAGCGGCCGGCGCTCGCCCAGGAAGCGCCCCACCAGCTCGGCCGTCAGGTGCTGCGCCTCCGCGGCGCTGCCGCCGTTGCCGGCCACCAGCAGCCGGCCGCCGCCGTCGACGACGTCGACCAGGTGCCGGCCCCAGCGGTCCAGCCGGTCCGCCTGCCGCTGCAGGGCGGCCAGCACCCCCTGCAGCTCCACGACGTGCTCGCGCACGTACCGGTGCGTGCTCAACACCCCACCCGCCTCCTCCAGAAGGAGCTCGTACGCGGACTCCGTCGCGGCGGCCACCCTGGCCCAGTCGTAGCGCTCCACGGCCACCTCCCGGCCCGCCGCGCCCAGCCGGGCCGCGACCGCCGGGTCCTCGACCACCGAGCGCACCGCGGCGGCCAGCTCGGCCGGGTCCACCCGCCCGGTGGCGTCCACCGGCACCAGCCGGCCGGTCGCGCCGTCGCGCACGGTGTCGAGCATCCCGCCCACCGCCGAGGCCACCACCGGCACGCCCGCGGCCATCGCCTCCAGCACCGCGATGCCGAAGGGCTCGTACCACGGCGTGGCCAGCAGCGCGTCGCTGGAGGCCAGCAGCGCCGGCAGGTCCGCCGGGTCCACCCGGCCCACCAGGCGCACCCGGTCCGCCAGCCCCAGCTCCACGGCGATCTTCTGCAGCCGCACCGCCTCGTGGTCGCCGTCCAGGTCGTGCGCGGCCGGGCCCCCGGCCACGACCAGCTCGGCGTCGGGCAGCAGCGCCAGCGCGCGCACCGCGGCCTCCACGCCCTTGCGCGGCACCAGGCGCCCCACGCTCAGCAGGCGGGTGCGGCACCCCGGCCGGCGCGGGCCGAGCACGTCGGGCGAGGCGTGCGGGGCGGAGCCGCGGGCGGCCGCCGCGGCGAAGCGCGCGGTGTCCACCCCGCACGGCACGACCTGCACCCGCCGCGGCGGCGCGCCCGCCGCGCGCAGCTCGGCGACCTCGTCGCGGCACGTGGCGATCACCAGGTCCACCTCGCGCGCCAGGCGGCGCTCGGCGTCCAGGCGCTGCGGCGGGCTGGTGTCCGCGCTGCCCTGGTAGCGGCGCTTGACGCCGCCGAGCGCGTGGAAGGTCTGCACCACCGGCACCCCGTGCTCGCGCGCGGCCGGCAGCGCGGCCGTGCCCGACATCCAGAAGTGCGCGTGCACCACGTCCGGGCGCCACCGGGCGAACTCCTCGCCCAGCGCGCGCGCGAAGTCCGCCATGAAGGGCGCCAGGTCGTCCTTGGCGACCGGCTCGGCGGGGCCGGCGTCCACGTGCACGACCTCCACGCCCGCGCGCAGCCGACAGCGCTCCGCCAGCCCCGGCGCGTCGCGGCGCGTGTAGACGACGACCTCGTGGCCGCGGTCGGCCAGCGCCGAGGCCAGGGCCGCCACGTGGACGTTCTGCCCGCCGGCGTCCACGCCGCCGAGCACGGCCAGGGGGCTCGCGTGCTCGGACACCATCGCGATGCGCCGCCGCGTGCGCGCGGCGCCGCCCCGTGCGGGGGCCGTCATGCCACCACCTCCTCGAGCAGTCGGTCCCAGTCCGCCAGGAAGCGTTCCACCCCGAACGCCGCCACGGCGTGTCGGCGCGCCGCCGCGCCGCGCTCGCGCGCCTCGTCCGGGTCGGCCAGCCACCGGCGCGCCGTGGCGACCAGCACCTCCGGGTCGCTGGAGAGCACCCCGGCCTCGCGCGGCACCGCCTCCGGCGCCGCCGTCGCCGGCAGCGCCAGCACCGGCATCCCGATCATCATCGCCTCGATCATCGACAGGCCCAGGCTCGTCCAGCGGTAGGGGTGCAGGTACGCGCGGTGCGCGCCCAGCGCCTCGTGCAGCCGCGCCTGCGGCAGGTCCTCGTGCACCGTCAGGCCCGCGCCCGCCGCCGTGCCCGCCACGCGCCGGGCCAGCTCGGCCACGCCCATGCCGTGCAGGGCCACCGGCACCTCCTCGGCCACGCGCAGCAGCACGTCCGTGCCCGCCACGCGCCAGCGGCGCACCGGCTCGTTGACGCTGGCCGCCAGCGAGGCCGAGGCCCCGGTGTAGCGGTGGCCGGGGTCGATCACGCCGTGGTCGACCAGCGCCGTGCGCGCTGCGCCGCAGTCCCAGTACAGGCGGTTGAACGACGTCACGTGCGCGATCGGCACGTCGCGGCGGTCCGCCAGCGGGTGCCGGCTGTCGGCCGCGCCGGCGCGCGGGGCGTCGTGCTCGACGTAGACGGCCGGCACGTCGCGCCCGGGCCGCCGGCCCGTCCAGCGCTCGACCAGCTCCAGCTCCTCGGGCCGCTGCAGCACCACGACGTCGAAGGGCTCCTCGCGCAGGCGCTGCGCGGGCACCTCCACGGCGCTCGCGGGCCAGTCCCACGTGCGGGCGCGCCCGCGCCCGTCGGGGCCGCGGTCCTCCACCAGCGGCAGCAGGTACTCGTGCGCGCCGGAGACGAACGCCGTCATCCACGACCCGTGCACGTGCCAGACCAGGATCCTCACGGCGTCCCTCCCGCGGGAGCGCTCTCCCGCACGGCTTCCTCCACGCCCGCCCCGGGGGCGGTCGGCGACAGCGCCTCCACGGCGGCCACGACCTCGCGCGCGGCCACGCCCGCCAGGCACGGGTGCCCGGGCACGGGGCACTCGCGCGCCCGCGTGCCCCGGCACGGCGCGCCCTGGTCGCCCAGCAGCACGTGCGGCACCCCGTGCGGGCGCCAGCGCTCGGCCGGCACCACGGGGGCGAACAGCGAGACCACCGGCGTGCCCACGGCCGCCGCCAGGTGCGCCGGGCCGGTGTTGCCGACCACGACCGCCTGCGCCGCGGCCAGCACCGAGGCCAGCTCCGGCAGCGAGGTGCGCCCGCCGAGGTCCACGGCCAGCCCGCCGGCCACGGCCGCGGTCAGCGCCCGCTCGCCCGGCCCGCCGGTGACGACCACCTCGCGCCCGGCGTGGCGCAGCCCCGCCACGACCTCGGCCGCCTGCCCGGGCAGCGGGGCGCGCGCGGGCACCGACGCACCCGGGTGCACCACCACGTAGGAGTCCGGCAGACCCGGCGGCGGCGGCGAGGTGGTCAGCACCCGCAGCCGGCCGTCGTCGCCGTCGGGCAGCGCGAAGCCGGCCGCCGCGGCCAGGTCCAGCGCGGCCACCGCCTCGCCCACGTCGGCGCGCGCGGTGCCCTCGCGGCGGTGCCGCACGTCCAGCAGCGCGCCCGGGTAGTCCTCGCTGGTGGCGCTGATGCGCCCCACCCCGGCCAGGCGCAGCAGCAGCGCCAGCGGCAGCGGGCTCTGGTGGAAGGAGGTGAAGACCACCGCCTCGTCGTAGCCGCCCGCGCGCACCCGCGCGACGAGGGCGTCCACGGCCGCGGGGTCCACCGGCGCGGGGGAGAAGCCGCTCCACGGCGGGTCGAAGACGAGCACGTCGGCCACGCCGGGCAGCAGGCGCGCCGCGCCCGCCCCGGCGGGGGAGACCAGCAGGTCCACGGTGCCGGCGGCGGCCAGGGCGCGCACCGCCGGGCCGGTCAGCAGCACGTCGCCGTCGTTGTCGAGGCGGGCCGCGAGCAGCCTCACGAGGTGCGCCCCGCCCCGCCGGCGGCGCCGAGCGCCAGCTCGACCGCCTGCGGCAGCGAGGCGGCCACCACCGGCGCCGCGGCGACCTCCTGCGGCAGCGTGACCGGCGTGGGCACCAGCACCGCGCGCGCCCCCGCGGACAGCGCCGCCTCGACGTCGGCGCCGATGTCGCCCACGAGCAGGCACTCGGCCGGCAGCACGCCCAGCGCGCGGGCGGCGTCGAGCACCATGCCCGGCTCGGGCTTGCGGCGCGCCGAGCGCGCGTCCGGGCCGTCGGTGCACACCTGCACGGTGTCGAAGGGGCCCAGCAGCTCGGCCACGCGCGCGTTGACGGCGTCGACCTGCTCGCGCGTGAGCAGCCCGCGCGCCACGCCGGACTGGTTGGTGACCAGCCCGGTGCGCAGCCCGGCCGCGCGCACCCGCGCCAGCGCCTCGGCGGCGCCGTCGACGGGCTTCACCAGCTGCGGGTCGCCGTTGTAGGGCACGTCGTGCACCAGGGTGCCGTCGCGGTCGAAGAGGACCGCGCGCACCGGCGGCGGCCACGGCGCCGGCGGGGTGCGCCGCCAGCGCAGCTCCGCGCGCACGCGGTGCCACACCGCCGCCGGCGGGATGGCCGCGCTCGTCAGCAGCATCCGGCGCACCTCGGCGCGGTCGCGCGGGCCGGGGGCGGTGCGCCGCCAGGCGAACTCCGCCGTCAGCCCCGCCCAGGCCAGCGCCGCGCCCGCGGCCGCGCGCCGGCGCCCGGCCGGCAGCGCCACCAGCGCCACCAGGGCCGCCGCGGTGGTGGCCACGTGCCCGGGCAGGCGGCCGCCCGGCGCCTGCGCCCGCTCGCGCCAGCCCGGCCCGTGCAGCGCGCCCATCGTGGCGTCGTCGGCGTTGCCGCGCTGCTGGCGCAGGCTGGCCAGGTCGTCGGCCCGGCGCACCGGGTGCACCGCGCCGTGCTCGCCGCGCACGAGCTCGAAGCCGGCGTCGAGCACGCGCAGCGCCAGGTCGGCGTCCTCGCGGAAGGCGCGCGGGAAGCGCTCGTCGAAGCCGGCGACCCGCTCCAGCGCGCTGCGCCGGTAGGCCATGTCCGCGGTGATCCAGGCGGCGCCGGCCAGGCCGGCGGTGCCTCGCTCCCAGTCGGTGGGGCGCCGGTCGCTCGGCAGCGGCACGGTGATGCGCCCCTGCACGCCGCCGACGCGCTCCGCCGCGGCGGCCAGGTCGGCCACCAGCAGCTCGGACCAGTCCGGGGGCAGCTCGACGTCGTCGTCGACGAAGGCGACCCACTCGCCGCGGGTGCGCCGCCAGCCGGCGTTGCGCGCGGCGGCCGGCCCGCGCCCGCCGGAGCGCACCAGGCGCACCGGCAGGCCCGCGGCGCGGGCGCGCTCGCACGCGGCCCCGCACGGGTCCTCGCCCGCGTCGCGCCCGCGGCGGTCGTCGACGACCACGACCTCCTGCGGCGCCGGGCCGCGCTGGGCGGCCAGCGTCCTCAGCAGCACGTCCAGGCTGGGCCGCCCCACCGTGGGGACGACGACGGAGTAGCCCGGCGCAGCGGCCCTCACGCGCCGCCGGTCCCCTGCGCCCCCGCGGGGGCGGCGAAGGTGCTGCGGCGCACCAGGTGCGGGCCGAGGACGAGCACGTCCACCGGCGCCGAGCCGAACAGCTCCAGGGCGTCGCGGGGGTCGTCGACCATCGGGCGCCCGGCGGTGTTCAGGCTGGTGTTCACCACGACGGGCAGACCGGTGCGCTCCTCGAAGGCGCGCAGCAGCGCCGCCACCTTCGGGGTGCGCTCGTCGTCGATCGTCTGGATGCGCGCGGTGCCGTCCACGTGCGTCACCGCCGGGATGCGCTCGCGCCACTCGGGGGCGACGTCGTGCACGAAGAGCATGTACGGGCTCGGGAACGGCCCGTCGGAGAAGATCTCGCGCGCCCGCTCGGAGAGCACCATGGGCGCCACCGGGCGGAACTGCTCGCGGCCCTTGACGTCGTTGAGGCGCTCGAGGTTCTCCTTCTTCCCCGGGTGGGCCATGAGGGAGCGGTGCCCCAGCGCGCGCGGGCCGAACTCCGCGCGCCCGTCGAACCAGGCCACCACGCCGTCGGCGGCCAGCACGTCGGCGACCTCGCCGGCGAGGTCCTCGGGGGTGGTGAAGGGCAGGCGCGCGGTGCGCAGCCACTGCGCCAGCTCCTCGTCGCTCCAGGAGCGGCCCAGGGCGGCGTCGTGCATCGGGGTGATCGACTCGCCCGCGTCGGCGGCCAGCTGCAGCGCGGCGCCCAGGGCGGTGCCCGAGTCGCCCGCGGCCGGCTGCACGAAGACCTCCTCGAACGGCGACTCGCGCCAGATGCGCGAGTTCGCCACGCAGTTCAGCGCGGTGCCGCCGGCCATGGCCAGCACGCGGTCGCCGGTGCGCCCGTGCAGCCAGGTGGCCAGGTCCACCAGCGTGCGCTCGAGGACCTCCTGCACGCTGGCGGCCAGGTCGGCGTGGTCGGTGTCGCGGCGCGGGTCCCACTGCTCGCCGTCGAGCAGGCGCGGCGCCCAGCGCGACCAGTCCGGGGCCTGCGCGACGAAGCCGCCGTCGCCGGTGGCGTGCACGAACGCGGCCAGCTCGTCGGCGAAGCGCGGCTTGCCGTAGGAGGCCAGCGCCATGACCTTGTACTCGTCGGAGGAGTGCAGGAAGCCCAGGTGCGCGGTCAGCGACTCGTACAGCAGGCCCAGGGAGTCCGGCAGCTGCTGGCTGGCCAGCACCTCCAGCGAGCCGCCGCGGTAGCGCCCGGCGAGGGAGGAGACCGCCTCGCCGCGCCCGTCGACGGTCAGCACGCTGCAGCCGCCCTCGCGCGCCGCCTCCGGGGAGGCCAGCGCCGCCGAGGCGGCGTGCGCGACGTGGTGGGGCACGTGGCGCACCTTGGCCGGGTCCAGCCCGGGCAGCGCCGTGGCCAGCGCCTCGGCGGCGCGCTCGGCGTAGCGGGTGCGGATCGCGTCGTCGGGGTCGCCCAGGTCCAGCTCGGAGGCGGGCAGCACCAGGGAGGGGTCGTAGGAGTAGCCGACGAGGTCGAGGTCGGCCGGGCGCAGGCCCGCGGCGGCCAGGGCGTGCCTGATCGCCAGCTCCGGCAGCTCCCACGTGGAGTACGGCACCGGTCGCTTGCCGTGCTTGCGGCGGCTGAAGCGCTCCTCCTCCGCGGCGAAGACGACCTCCCCGTCGACCACCAGGGCCGCTGCGGGGTCGTGGAAGACGGCGTTGACGCCGAGCACGCGCATGGGGTGTCGACCCTCTCTCTGCGGGGCGGTCGCCCACGTCCGACGGTGTGCCTGCGGTGCGCGCCGAGCGCGGACCGGCCGAGCCGTAGGCTGCCAGAGGCGGCAGCCCGCTGCCCGCCGCGCGCCCGGCGCGGCGCTGCGGAGTCGAAGACAACCACAGGGGGGTGCGCGGTGGCCACGGCGGGTGGGCAGGCGGTGGGCGACCGCGTCTGGACCCTGCCCAACGCGCTGAGCGCGCTGCGCCTGCTGCTCGTGCCCGTCTTCGTGGTGCTGGTCGTGCGCGGCCACGACGGCTGGGCGCTGCTCGTGCTGGCCGTCAGCAGCGCCAGCGACTTCCTCGACGGCACCCTGGCGCGCCGCTGGGGCCAGGTGACCCGGCTCGGGCAGGTCCTCGACCCCTTCGCCGACCGCCTGTACGTCCTGAGCACCCTGCTCGGCCTGGCCTGGCGCGGCCTGGTGCCGTGGTGGCTGGTCGTCGTCCTGGTCGCCCGCGACGCGGTGCTGGCGTGCACCGTGCCGGTCCTGGCGAGCGTGGGGCACGGCGTGCTGCAGGTGCACTTCCTGGGCAAGGCCGGCACCTTCTGCCTGCTGCACGCCTTCCCGCTGCTGCTGCTCGGCGAGGTCGTGCCCGCGCTGCGCGGCCCGGCCGGCGCGCTGGGCTGGGCCTTCGCGCTGTGGGGGGCGGGGCTGTACTGGTGGGCCGGGGTGCTCTACCTGCGTCAGGTGGCCGACCTGGTGCGCGCCGAGCGGGGCGGGCGCGCGGCGGGCGGCGCGTGAGCGCCCCGCAGCGCCCCGACGCCAGCATGAGCCTGCTCACCGAGGCCATGCGGCACCCGCTGGACCCCGGTTACGCCGCCGCCGCGCGGCGCCGCCGCGCCGCCGGCGACGAGCCCCCCGGGCGCCCGGGCGCGCCGGCGGTGCTGGCGGTGCTGCTGCTCGGCGCGCTGCTGGCCGTCGCGGGCGTGCGCGCCTCCGCCGGCGCCCCGGAGGCCGACCGCGGCCGCGCCGAGCTGCTGCGCCGGGTGCAGGCGGCCACCGGGCGCGCCGACGCGCTGGCCGCGCGGGCGGCGGCGCTGCGCGCCTCGAACGCCGAGCTGGCCGAGCGGCTGGGCGGGGGCGAGGCCGCCGCGGCGGCCGCGCGCGCCGAGCCGCTGGCGGTGGCCGCCGCCGCCGTGCCGGTCACCGGCCCGGGCCTGGAGGTCGTCCTCGACGACGCCCCGCGCGCGGCCACCGACCCGGACGGCGCGGCCCCCTCCGGCCGGGTGGTCGACCGCGACGTGCAGCTGCTCGTCAACGGCCTGTGGCTGGCCGGCGCCGAGGCGGTGGCGGTGGACGGGCAGCGCCTGTCGGCGCTGTCGTCGATCCGCGCCGCCGGCGAGGCCGTCCTGGTCGACTACCGCCCGCTGGTGCCGCCCTACGAGGTGCGGGCCGTCGGCGACCCGGTGCAGCTGCAGACCCGGCTGGCCGCCTCGGTGGCCGGGCGCTACCTGCAGGTGCTGCAGGACAACTACGGCGTCGGCGTGCGGGTGCGCGCGCGCACCGGCGAGGACGCGCTGAGCCTGCCGGCGGCCTCGCGCCTGCAGCTGCGCACGGCCCGCGCGCCGCAGCCGGCGCCCGCCGCGGCAGCGGGTACGGTGCCCGGGCCCGGTGCGCCGGGCGGGGAGCTCGACGAGGGGGGAGGGGCGCGGTGATCGCGGCCGTGGGCCTGCTGGTGGGCGTCGTGGCCGGGGTGCTGCTGCGCCCGGAGGTGCCCGTCGCGCTGCAGCCGTACCTGCCCATCGCGGTCGTCGCCGCCCTGGACGCCGTCTTCGGCGGCCTGCGCGCCGTGCTCGACGGCATCTTCGACGACCGCGTCTTCGTCGTCTCGTTCCTGTCCAACGCCGTCGTGGCCGCCCTCGTCGTCTACCTCGGCGACCAGCTGGGCGTGGGCTCGCAGCTGTCCACCGGCGTGGTCGTGGTCCTGGGCGTGCGCATCTTCTCCAACGCCGCCGCCATCCGCCGGCACCTGCTCGGGGCGTGAGCACCGCGCAGGACGGCCCGGGCGGCGCCGGCGGTGCGCCGGCCTCGCCGTGGCGGCGGCTGTGGCGCGCGGCGCGCCCGCGCGCGGCGCGCGGGCAGCTGCTCGCCGGCGTGCTGTGCGCCGCGCTGGGCTTCGGGGTGGTGGTGCAGGTGCGCCAGACGGACGTGGCGGGGCTGGCGGAGCTGCGCGAGAGCGACCTGGTGCGCATCCTCGACGACGCCGGCGAGCGCGGGGACCGCCTGGCCGAGGAGGTGCGCCGCCTGGAGGGCACCCGCTCGGAGCTGACCGCCGGCAGCGACTCCGCCGAGGCCGCCGCGCGCGCCGCGCGCCGCCGCGCGGAGGAGTACGGCCTGCTGGCCGGCACCCTGCCCGCCGTCGGGCCCGGCGTCGTCGCCACGATCACCGACCCGGCCGGTGAGGTCGGCGCCACCTCCTTCATCGGCCTCGTGCAGGAGCTGCGCGACGCCGGCGCCGAGGCGATCCAGGTCGGCGGCGTGCGGGTGGTGGCCGCCACCGCCTTCGAGGACCCGCCGGCCGGCGCCGGGCCGGGCGTCGTCGCCGACGGCACCCTGCTCGCACCGCCGCACGAGGTGCGCGTCGTGGGCGACCCGGGCACCGTCGCCACCGCCCTGGACATCCCCGGCGGCGTGCGCGAGTCGCTGCGCCAGCTGGGCGCGGAGCTGCGCGTGAGCACCGCGGAGGAGGTCCGCGTGACCGCCTTGCACGCCGTCTCGAGCCCTCAGTACGCTCGCCCGGCGTCGCCCGGAGCCACCGCCGGCAGCGGCTGAACCGGCGCGGGGACGTCCCCGCCCCCCACCCCGAGGAGCGAGACGCCCCATGGCCTCCAGCGTGCCCGACGACCTGCGCTACACCGCCGAGCACGAGTGGGTGCGCGTGGAGGGGGACGGCACGGTGCGCGTGGGCGTCACCGACCACGCGCAGGACGCGCTGGGCGACGTCGTCTACGTCTCCCTGCCCGGCGAGGGCGAGAGCGTCGCGGCCGGCTCCCCGTGCGGGGAGGTGGAGTCCACCAAGAGCGTCAGCGAGATCAACGCGCCCGTCAGCGGGGTCGTCACCGCGCAGAACCCCGGGCTGGAGACGCGCCCGGACCTGGTCAACTCCGACCCGTACGGCGAGGGGTGGATGTTCACGCTGACCCCCTCGGACCCGGCGGAGCTCGAGGGCCTGCTCGACGCGGCGGCGTACCGCTCGCACGCCGGCTGAGCCCGGCGCGCCGCCCCCGGACGGGTGGCGCGCACGGGGAGTGTGGAGGCGCTCACCACCCACGGCTAGGCTGGTGATCAGCGTTGGAGGCGGGGGACCGCCCCGCTGCGGTGCGCCGCGCGGGCGGTCGCCCCCGGTGTTGCGAGAGGTGGTGCCATGTCTCCGTCGGGCACGTCCCCGGGCGAGGGGACGACCCCCGGGCCGGCAGCGGACGAGCGTCCCGCCGACTCCACGATGTCCTTCGCGGGGCTGGTGGTCCCCGAGGTCCACGACGCCGTCGAGGGCGGTCTGAGCCGGGACGACCAGGAGGCCGTGGAGGCCCTGCCGCCGGGCTCGGCGCTGCTGGTGGTGCGCCGCGGCCCCAACGCCGGTGCGCGCTTCCTGCTGGACGCCGAGCGCACCTCCGCCGGCCGGCACCAGACCAGCGACATCTTCCTCGACGACGTGACGGTCTCGCGCCGGCACGCGGAGTTCCTGCGCGCCCCGGACCCCGCCACCGGGCCGGGCTTCCGGGTGCGCGACGTCGGCAGCCTCAACGGCACCTACGTCAACCGCGAGCGCATCGACGACGTCGTGCTGCGCGCCGGCGACGAGGTGCAGATCGGCAAGTACCGGATGGTCTACCACCCCGGCTCGGCCCCCTCGGCGGACGCCCCGGGCGCCGCGGGCGGTGGCGGGGGAGCCGCGTGAGCTCGGCCGCCTCGCGGGCCGGGGCCTTCGACCCCGACCTGCCGCGCATGACCATCGGCGAGGTGATGGCGCTGCTGTCGCCGGACTTCCCCGACGTGAGCATCTCCAAGATCCGCTTCCTGGAGGAGCAGGGCCTGGTGGAGCCGCGGCGCACCGCCGCCGGCTACCGCAAGTTCTCCTCCTCCGACGTGGACCGCCTGCGCTACGTCCTGGCCGCCCAGCGCGACCACTACCTGCCGCTGCGGGTGATCCGCGAGAACCTGCAGGCCATCGACCGCGGCCTGGAGCCCCCGGAGCACCCCGGCGCGGCGCCGCGGGTGCCGGCGGCGGTGCCCGCGGGCGCGCCGGCCGGCGACCGCTTCGACGGCAGCGCGGCCCGGCTGCGCCTGACGCGCGCGGAGCTGCTGCGCGAGTCCGGCGTGGACGGCGAGCTGCTGGACGCCCTGGAGGGCTTCGGCGTGCTGGCCCCGGCCCCGGGCGGGCCCTGGTACGACGGCGAGGCGCTGGAGGTGCTGCGCGCGGCCGCCGCGCTGGCCGCCCACGGCATCGGCGCCCGGCACCTGCGCGTCTTCCGCACCGCCGCCGACCGCGAGGTGGCGCTGGCCGAGCAGGTCGCGGCCCCGCTGCAGCGGCAGCGCTCGGCGGACTCCGCCGCGCGCGCCGAGCAGGTCGCCCGCGAGATCGCCGCTGCCTGCCTGCGCCTGCACACCGCCCTGGTGGCCGGGGCGCTCGGGCGCGTCACGGGCTGAGGGCGGCCCGGCCGCCGCGCGGGGCCCCGGGCGGGGTACGGTGGGCGGGTGCGCGCGCTCGATGTCATCGGCGTCCGGGTGGAGATGCCCTCGAACAACCCCATCGTGCTGCTGCGCGAGCGCGACGGGGACCGCTACCTGCCGATCTGGATCGGCGCGCCCGAGGCGAGCGCCATCGCCTTCGCCCAGCAGGGCGTGGTCCCGCCGCGGCCGCTGACCCACGACCTCCTCAAGGACGTGGTGGAGGCCCTGGGGCGCCGGCTGGAGGAGGTGCGCATCGTCGCGGTGCGCGACAACGTCTACTTCGCCGAGCTGGCCTTCGACGGCGGCGTGTCCGTCAGCTCGCGCACCTCCGACGCCATCGCCCTGGCGCTGCGCGTGGGGTGCCCCATCGTGGGCGCCGACGAGGTCCTCGACTCCGGCGGCGTGCCCGTGCCGGACGAGGACGAGGACGAGGTCGAGAAGTTCCGCGAGTTCCTCGACCACATCACCCCGGAGGACTTCGAGTCCGGATCGGGTCCGGAGCGGTGAACGGCGCGCCGCGCGCCTCGTTGACGCTCCGCGGGTGCGACTCTACGGTCAGTTGACAGGACGCTCCCGGTCGGCAGGCACCGACGATCGGACCGGGGCGATGAGGAGGAGGCCGGCGTGAGCAGAGGCGAGGCAGGCGCGGGACCGTCGCGCGGGGGAAGCCCGTCCCCGCGCAGGGTCTCCTGTTCGCCGAGGACCTGCCCGACCTGGACGAGGAGGTCGGCTACCGCGGCCTGACGGCCTGCAAGGCGGCCGGCATCACCTACCGGCAGCTGGACTACTGGGCGCGCACCGGGCTCGTGGAGCCCAGCGTGCGCGGCGCCTCCGGGTCCGGCTCGCAGCGGCTGTACGGCTTCCGCGACATCCTGGTGCTCAAGGTGGTCAAGCGGCTGCTGGACACCGGCGTCTCGCTGCACCAGATCCGCACCGCGGTGACCCACCTGCGCGAGCGCGGCGTGGACGACCTGGCGCAGATCACCCTCATGAGCGACGGCGCCAGCGTGTACGAGTGCACCTCCGCCGACGAGGTCATCGACCTCGTGCAGGGCGGGCAGGGCGTCTTCGGCATCGCGGTCGGCCGCGTGTGGCGCGAGGTGGAGGGCGAGCTGGCCTCGCTGCCCAGCGAGCGCCCCGCCGAGCGGCCCGAGGAGGTCTCCGCCCCGGCCGTGGTGCTGGCCGACGAGCTCAGCGCCCGCCGCCGCGCGCGCGAGGCCGGCTGACCCCACCCCGCAGCACCCGACCCCCTCGCGCGACGGCGCCCCGGCCACCGGCCGGGGCGCCGTCGCGCGAGGGGGCGCGCGGTGCGCGGGCGCGCGCCGCTCAGTCCAGCAGGTGCGAGTGCGGCAGGGCCTGGCGGGCGAAGGGGTCCACGACCCAGTCGTGCGCGTCGGGCAGCCAGAGCACGGCCGCCAGCAGCGCGTCGGCCCACGTGGACAGCAGCGTCTCCAGCGGCACCCGCCAGGAGTGCTGGTAGCCGTCGCCCTGCTCGGCGAGCACGAGCTGCTCGACCACCGCGCTCGAGGAGCCCAGCCGCACGGCGATCAGCTCCTCGTCGCGGGCGAAGAGCGGCAGCAGCCCGGGCGGGGCGCCGGGGCCGGGGCCCCGCCCGGTGGCCCGGCGCACGGCCTCGGCCAGCCCCAGGGGCACCCAGCCGCCGGGGCCCACGGTGGGGGCGCTGGCGCGGTAGCGGGTGCGCACGGGCTCCACGCCGTCCACCGAGCGCCACCAGGCGCGCGCGGCGCGCGGCACGAGCAGGCCCAGCTGGTGCTCGACGGCGTCCAGGGCGGCGTCGTCCACCCCGGGGCGCAGGCGGGTGGCGATGTCGGCGCCGGCGCGCGCCCAGCGCGCGCGCAGCACGTCCACCAGCTGCAGGACGCGGGTGGTGTCCGCCCCGCTCGCTCCCGCGCGCTGCAGCGGGCCGACGGGCACCAGGTGGCGCACGGGCGCGGCGCCGGCGGTGGGCGCCGGCGCAGCGCTGGCCGGGGCGGGCGGAGCGGGTGAGGGGGCGGCTGCGCCGCCCGGGGGCGGCGGTGCGGCGGTGCGCGCGGCGCGCACCAGGCGGGCGCGGTTGGCGGGGCTGTTCGGCGGCACGGAACCTCCTCGGACCCGCGGCGAGCGGGGTGGTGCTGGGTGGTGCTGAGTCGTGCTGGGTGGTGCTGGGTCGTGCGCAGTGGTACTGCGGCGGTCGGGGACCCCACCGGCGCGCCGTCGGCGCACCGCGGGGGGTCGCCACCCTCCTCGCACGTCGACGTCCGGCGACCCGTTCAGGTTCCCTGAAGTGTCTCCCGCCTCACCGCCCGTGACCAGCCGGGGCACCCGGGGACCGCTCCAGCAGGTGCTCGAGGAGCCGGTCGAACTGCTCGGCCAGCCTGCGGGCGGTCACCGGGCGCAGCGCGTGCAGGGGCCTGCCGGCGCCCTGGGACTGCGGCACGGCCACCCGGTCCGGCACGGGCTCGAGCACCAGGTCGCCGAAGAGCTCGCGCAGCTCCTGCAGGCGGAAGCGCTGCTCGCCCGAGCGCGGGGAGTAGCGGTTGACCAGCACGCCCGCCACGCGCGGGCCCGGGCGCAGGGCGGCCAGCTCGTCCAGGGTGCGCCCGACGGCCGCCACCGAGAAGCGGCTGGCGTCGGAGACGACGAGCACGGTGTCGGCCGCCCGCCACGCCGAGCGGGTCAGCGCGCCCAGCGAGGGCGGGCTGTCCAGCAGGGCCAGCTCGTGGTCGTCCAGCCGGCGCAGCGCGCGGCGCAGCGCCTCGAGGGCCTCCTCCTCGGGGTCGGGGGCGTCCAGCCCCGCCGAGTCCGCCGAGCCGGTCACCACGTCGAGCAGGCCGGGCTGGTCGTCCACCCACCCGCTGGGCGCCACCGCGGACTCGGCCACGCGCCGCTTGGGGGTGCGCAGCACGGCGGCCACGTCGTGGGGGCGCTGGGCCGTCACGTCCAGCCCCGAGGTCGCGTCGGCCTGCGGGTCGAGGTCCACCACGAGGGTGCTCAGCGAGCGGTGCAGGGCGGCGGAGGCCAGCCCCAGGACCACCGACGTCTTGCCCACGCCGCCCTTCGCGCTGCAGACGGCCACGGTGATCACCGCGGGAGGATACCGGGCGGCGGGGCGCCGTGGCCTACAGTGGTCGTGGAAGCTGGCTGCGCATCCCGCGCGGGAGAGACCCCGGTGCGACCGGGGCGCCGAAGGGGCAACATCCCCGGAACCTCTCAGGCGGAAGGACCGCGGGGGACAGGCCGCTCTGGAGGCCCCGACGCGCGGGCCGACAGACGGGGGCGTCCTGACCGCCGCGACCCCGGGAGCCACCGTGACCTCCACCCTGCCCGACCGCACCACCGCCGCCACCGCCGCGACCGCCACCACCGCCGGCCCGGCCGCCCCGGACGGGCGTGGGGGCGCCGCCGCCCGCACCGGCGCGCTGCCCTTCACCGCCCGGCACATCGGGCCCGACGCCGCCGAGGCCGCCCGCATGCTGGCCACGACGGGGCTGTCCTCCACCGAGGAGCTCGTGCGCCGCGCGGTGCCGGCCTCCATCCTCGACGGCCCCGGCGCGCTGCGGCTGCCGCCCGCCCTGGACGAGGCGTCGGTGACCGCCGCGCTGCGCGAGCTGGCCGGGCGCAACCGGGTGGTGCCCTCGATGATCGGGCTGGGCTACCACGGCACCCGCACGCCGGCCGTGGTGCGCCGCAACGTGCTGGAGGACCCCTCCTGGTACACCGCGTACACCCCGTACCAGCCGGAGATCTCCCAGGGCCGCCTGGAGGCCCTGCTGAACTTCCAGACCGCGGTGGCCGACCTGACCGGCCTGGACGTCGCCAACGCCTCGCTGCTCGACGAGGGCACCGCCGCGGCCGAGGCGATGACGCTGGCGCGGCGGGTCTCGAAGGCCCCCGCGGACGCGGTGTTCGCCGTGGACGCCGACGTGCTGCCGCAGACCCTGGCGGTGCTGCGCACCCGCGCGCTGCCGCTGGGCCTGGAGCTGGTGACCGTCGACCTCGACGACGCCGAGCCGCTGGCGGCGCTGGGGGAGCGGGCGCCCTTCGGCCTGCTCGTGCAGCTGCCCGGCACCTCCGGGCGGGTGCGCGACCTCGCCGCCGTGGTGGCCGCCGCCAAGGAGCGCGGCGCGGTGGCCGTGGCCGCCGCCGACCTGCTCGCGCTGACCCTGCTGCGCCCGCCGGGCGAGTTCGGCGTGGACGTCGCCGTGGGCTCCTCGCAGCGCTTCGGGGTGCCCATGTACGCCGGCGGCCCGCACGCCGCGTACATGGCCGTGCGCAAGGGACTGGAGCGCAACCTGCCCGGCCGCCTCGTGGGCGTCTCCAGGGACGCCGACGGCCGGCCCGCGTACCGCCTGGCCCTGCAGACGCGCGAGCAGCACATCCGCCGCGACCGGGCCACGAGCAACATCTGCACCGCGCAGGTGCTGCTGGCCGTCATGGCCGGCTGCTACGCGGTGCACCACGGCCCCGAGGGGCTGCGCGCGATCGCCGCGCGGGTCGCCGGCACCGCCGCGCACCTGGCCGCCGCGCTGCGCGCCGGCGGCGTGGAGGTCGTGCACGAGGACTTCTTCGACACCGTCCTGGCGCGCGTGCCCGGCCGGGCCCGCGCGGTCGTCGCCGCCGCCCTGGAGGCGGGCGTGAACCTGCGCCCGGTCGACGAGGACCACGTCGGCCTCACCTGCGACGAGACCACCGGGCCCGAGCAGGTCGCCGCCGCGCTGGCCGGCTTCGGCCTGCGCCCCGCCGGGGACGACCCGACCACCGCGCGGCCGGCCGCCGGGCTGCCGGAGCCCGCGCTGCCGGCCGCGCTGGTGCGCACCTCGGCGTTCCTGACCCACCCGGTCTTCTCGCGGCACCGCTCGGAGACGTCGATGCTGCGCTACCTGCGCCGCCTCTCCGACGACGACTACGCGCTGGACCGCGGCATGATCCCGCTGGGCTCGTGCACGATGAAGCTCAACGCCACCACCGAGCTCGAGCCGCTGTCGTGGCCGGGGTTCAGCGACCTGCACCCCTACGCGCCCGCCGACCAGCTCGCCGGCACCGCGCAGCTCGTCGCCGACCTCGAGCGCTGGCTGGCGGAGGTCACCGGCTACGACGCCGTCTCGCTGCAGCCCAACGCCGGCTCGCAGGGCGAGTTCGCCGGGCTGCTGGCCATCCGCGCCCACCACCGCTCGCGCGGCGAGGCGCACCGCACCGTCTGCCTGATCCCCAGCTCCGCCCACGGCACGAACGCGGCCAGCGCCGTCATGGCCGGGCTGCGCGTGGTCGTCGTCGCCTGCGACGACGAGGGGAACGTGGACCTGGCGGACCTGCGGCGCAAGGTGGCCGAGCACGCCGACGACCTCGCCGCGCTGATGGTGACGTACCCCTCCACGCACGGGGTGTACGAGGAGTCCATCCGCGAGGTGTGCGCGCTGGTGCACGACGCCGGCGGGCAGGTCTACGTCGACGGCGCGAACCTCAACGCGCTGGTGGGCCTGGCCCGCCCCGGCCGCTTCGGCGCGGACGTCTCCCACCTGAACCTGCACAAGACGTTCTGCATCCCGCACGGCGGCGGCGGCCCGGGCGTGGGCCCGGTGGCCGTGCGCGCGCACCTGGCGCCGTTCCTGCCCGCCACCACCCCGGACGCCGACCCCGAGGGCGTCGGGATGGTCTCGGCCGCGCCGTTCGGCTCCGCGGGCATCCTGCCGATCTCGTGGGCGTACGTGCGCCTCATGGGCGCCGAGGGCCTGCGCGCGGCCACCGTGCAGGCGGTGCTCAGCGCCAACCACGTCGCCGCGCGCCTGTCGGGGGCCTTCCCGGTCCTCTACCGCGGCCCCGGCGGGCTCGTGGCGCACGAGTGCGTCCTGGACCTTCGCCCGATGACGCGGGCGACGGGCGTCACCGTCGAGGACGTGGCCAAGCGGCTGATCGACTTCGGCTTCCACGCCCCGACGATGTCCTTCCCCGTCGCCGGCACCCTCATGGTCGAGCCCACCGAGAGCGAGGACCTCGCCGAGGTGGACCGCTTCTGCGACGCGGTGCTCGCCATCGCCGAGGAGGTGCGCGAGATCGAGCAGGGCCGCTGGGCGGTGGAGGACTCCCCGCTGCGCCACGCCCCGCACACCGCCGCCTCGCTGGTGGGCGAGTGGGAGCACCCCTACACGCGCGCCGAGGCCGTCTACCCGGGCGGGCTGGACCCGCGCGCGAAGTACTGGCCGCCGGTGCGCCGCATCGACGGCGCCGCCGGGGACCGCAACCTCGTGTGCTCTTGCCCGCCGCTGGAGGACCTCGCCGAGGGCTGAGCCCGTCCCGCCGCGGGCTGGACCGCGGTCCGGTTCGGGCGGCACCCTGGAGGTGCCGCCCGGACCGCCCGGGCCGCGGACAGGAGGCAGCGGTGAGCGAGACGACGCAGGACCCCGCCGAGCTGAAGGCGCAGGCCGACCGCTGGAACGCCGCGGTCGTCGAGGAGTTCCGGGCCGGCGGCGGACGGGTGGGGGGCCGCTTCGAGGGCGCCCCGATGATCCTCGTGCACCACGTGGGCCGCAGGAGCGGCGCCGAGCGGGTCAGCCCGATGGTCTACCAGGACGTGGACGGCGCCTACGCCGTCTTCGCCTCCAAGGGCGGGGCCCCCACCCACCCGGACTGGTACCACAACCTGGTGGCCCGGCCCGAGACGACGGTCGAGGTGGGCACCGAGACGTTCCCCGTGCGGGTGCGCGAGCTCACCGGCGAGGAGCGCTCGAGGGTGTGGGAGGAGCAGAAGACCCGCATGCCCGGTTTCGCGCAGTACGAGGTCACGGCCGCGCCCCGGCAGATCCCCGTGCTGCTGCTCGAGCGCGTGCGCTGAGCCGCGCGGCGTCCCGCTCGCGCCGCAGCAGGCGGCCCCGGCGCGCGTACCAGGCGCCGAAGAGGGCCACGGCGGTGAGCACCTCCACGAGCGCGCCCCCCGCGTGCAGCAGCTCGGCGCCGGCGCGCACGTCCGCGAGGTCCGGTGCGTGGCCCGCGTGGGCCGCGTGCTCGCCGCCGGGCGCCCCGCGCGCCCACAGCAGCTTCGCCAGCACGTCGTGCGCGGTCGCCGCCACCAGCAGCAGCACCGCGCGCGCCGCCACGCCCGGGCGCCGCGGCAGCGGGTCGGCGCCGGTGACCACGGCGCTGAGCAGGTACGCCGCCGCCGCCGTGTGCACGTGCACGAGCACCCCCAGCGCGGCGTGCTCGTGCACCAGCGCGAACAGCGGCGTCAGGTAGAACGCGTACAGCCCGCCGACCTCCAGCAGCAGCGCCACCGGCGCCCACGTCACCAGGCGCGCCCAGCGCCCGTGCAGCAGCCGCACCAGCACCCGCCGGGCGCGCCGCGGCAGCACGCGCAGCGCCAGCACGACCGGCGCGGCCAGCGCCAGCAGCAGCGGCGCGAGCATCGTCGCCAGCAGGTGCGCGGTCACGTGCGCCCGGAAGCCGCCCGCGGGCAGCGCGCCCGGGGCCAGCGCGGGCGCCGCGCCCGCCGCCGCCACCGCCAGCGCCGCCCCGGCCGCGGCCGCGGTGCGCCGCGGCGGCCAGCGGTCCCCGCGCCGGTGCAGGCGCGAGCGCGCCACCAGGTACGCGCCCAGCAGCAGCGCCGCGAGCACCAGCGCCACCGGCAGCGGCGGGCCCGCCCCGGCGCTCACGCCCGCGCGCGCCGCCGCGCCCGGGCCAGCACCGCGGCCCCGGCCAGCGCCCCCAGCGCACCGGCGGCGTTCCACGCCAGGTCGTACGGCAGCAGCTCCACGCCGTAGCGCACCTGGTGCAGGCCCAGCAGCTTGTGCTGGACGAGGCCGTCGTAGAGCTGGAACAGCCCCCAGGCCAGCAGCGCCGCGCCCACCAGGTGCCCTCGGGCGGTGGCCCGCCGGCGCTGCAGGTCGGCGAAGAGGAACAGCCCGGCCACCACGGCGATCCAGCCGCCGGCGTGGAAGAGGCCGTCGGAGACCAGGCCCGCCTCGGGCGTGGAGCGGTCGTAGAAGTGGTGCCAGTGCAGCAGCTGGTGGAAGACGACCTCGTCGAGGAAGGCGGCCACGCCCACGCCCACCAGCGCCCCGGCCAGCAGCGAGCCGCGCGCGGCGCCCGGCCCACCGCCCGGCGCCCCGACCCGTCCGCCGGCCCCCGCCGCGGCCCCCGCCCCGGAGGCCACCTCAGCCGGCCTGCGGCGGCACGGCCGTGGGCCCGCCGCCGTGGACGCCGCCGCGACCGGTGCCCAGCGCCTCGACGACGGCGCTGCGCCGCAGGTGCTCCAGCTCCGCGGCCTGGCGCTCGGCGCGCTGCACCAGCTCCTGCAGCGCGTCGGCGTCGAGGCGCTCGTCGTCCAGGGCCAGCTCGCGCAGCGCCCGCCACACCGCCGCCTTGCCCAGCACGCCCAGGTGCAGCAGCTCCAGCTCGACCACCGAGCTCAGCGGCGAGCGGCGCACGAGGCGGCCGTTGCCCTTCAGCGCCCCGGCGGCCTCCACCACGCGCCCCACCGCCTGCAGCCCGCGCTCGGGCTCCACGTCCACCGCGCGCATCGTGGCCAGCAGGGTGCGCCGGTCCTCGGCGACCTCCTCGCTCAGGCGGGCCAGCACCGTCCCGGCGTCGGTGCCGCGGTGGCTGCGCGCGGCGCGCGCGAAGCGGGCCCGCCCGGCGGTGGCACCGGCGTAGTGGTCGTTGAGGTAGACCGCCAGCAGGCGCTGCCGGTCTTCCGGGGGCGTTCGGTGCTCGGTCACGTCCGTGCTCCTACCCGTCGCGCGCCGGGCGCAACCTCCCGCGGGTCCGCCCCCGCCCGCGTCCCCGCCCGCGTCCCCGCTCCAGCCAGCCGCCCGGTTCGCGCGGGTGCGCGCGGGTAGGGGACGGGTGTGGAGAACGGCGTGGACGGGCTGTCCCTGACCTTCATCGGCACCGCGACGACGCTGGTGCGCTACGGCGGGCTGACGCTGCTGACGGACCCGAACTTCCTGCACCGCGGGCAGATCGCGTGGCTGGGCCGCGGGCTCCTCTCGCGGCGGCTGACCGAGCCGGCCCTGTCGATCGGCGAGCTGCCGCCGCTGGACGCGGTGGTCCTCTCGCACCTGCACGGCGACCACTTCGACCGCGTGGCGCGCCGCGGGCTGCGCCGCGACGTGCCGCTGCTGACCACCCCGCACGCGCGCCGGCGCCTGAGCGGGCTGCACGGCTTCACGCGGGTCACCGGCCTGGCCACGTGGGACTCGCACACCGTGCGCCGCGGCGACGTGCAGGTGCGCGTGACGGCCGCGCCGGGGCGGCACGCCGCCGGCCCGTGGCAGCGCGTGCTGCCGCCGGTGATGGGCAGCGTGTGGGAGTTCGGGCCGGTCGGGGGGCGCACCGCCTTCACCGTCTACGTCTCCGGCGACACCCTCAACGTGCCCGAGCTGCGCGAGCTGCCGCTGCGCTACCCGGAGGTGGACCTGGCCGTGCTGCACCTGGGCGGCACCACGCTGCCCGGCGGGCTGGTCGTCACCATGGACGGCGTGCAGGGCGCGGACCTGCTGCAGGTCGTCGAGCCGGCGCGGGCGGTGCCGGTGCACGTGGACGACTACGGCGTCTTCCGCTCCCCGCTGTCGGACTTCCGCGAGGAGGTGGAGCGGCGCGGGCTGGGGCCGGTGGTGCGCTACGTCGCGCGCGGCGAGACTGCGGTGTTCGAGGCGCGGTGAGCGGCGCGGACCCCGTGGACGCCGTGGACCCCGCTGCCCACCCCGCCCTCGACCCGGGCGCGGACCCGGGCGCCGACCCCGGCGCGGACCCCGGCCCCGGCGACGGGCCGGACGGGTCCGACGGGCCGGCGCCCGAGGAGCTGCCCGCCCGCGCGCCGGGCACGGTGCGCTGGCTCTTCGCCGACCAGCTCGGCCCGCACTTCCTCGACGCGCCGGACCAGCGCGTGCTGCTGGTGGAGTCCGCCGCCGTCTTCCGCCGCGCCCCCGTGCACCGGCGCAAGGCGCACCTGGTGCTCTCCGCGCTGCGCCACCGCGCCCTGGAGCCGGGGGCGCGGCTGGTGCGCGCGTGCACCTACCGCGAGGCGCTCGCGGCGCTCGACGAGCCGGTGAGCGTGTGCGACCCCACCTCCTGGGGCGCGCGCCGGCTGGTGCGCCGGCTGGCCGGGGAGGCGCGCAGCGGGGCGGGCCCGGACGTGCGGGTGCTGGCCTCGCGCGGCTTCGTGGTCTCCGAACCGCAGTTCCGGCACTGGGTGGGCGGGCGCGGCGGGCGCCGGCTGCTCATGGAGGACTTCTACCGCGACGTGCGCCGCCACCACGGCCTGCTGCTCGACGGGCGCGGCGGCCCGGTGGGCGGGACGTGGAACCTCGACGAGCTCAACCGCGAACCCCCGCCGCGCTCGGGGCGCCTGGACGTGCCCGACCCGTGGTGGCCGGTGGAGGACGAGGTGGACGCGCAGGTGCGCGAGGACCTCGACCGCATGGTGCGCGAGGAGGGCGTGCGCTTCCTGGGCGAGGACGGCCCGCGCCGCTTCGCCGTCACCCGCGCCGAGGCGCTGGCCGCGCTGGAGCACTTCTGCGAGCACCGGCTGGACGCGTTCGGCGCCCACGAGGACGCGGTGCTCGCCGGGCAGCCGTGGATGGCGCACTCGCTGCTGTCGGTGCCGCAGAACCTGGGCCTGCTGGACCCGCTGGAGGTGGCCCGGCGCGCCGAGGAGCACGGGCGCGCGCGCCGGCTGCGCCTGGCCTCCGTGGAGGGCTTCGTGCGCCAGGTCGTCGGCTGGCGCTCGTGGACGTGGCACCTGCACTGGCACCTGGGTCCCGAGCACGGCAGCAGCAACGCCCTGGGCGCGCACGAGCCGCTGCCGGAGTGGTTCGCCGGCCTCGACGACGGCGTGGTGGACGCGAACTGCCTGGCGCACGCGCTGCGCGGCGTGCGCGAGGAGGGCTGGGTGCACCACGTGCCGCGGCTGATGCTGCTGGGCGGCTGGGCGCTGCAGCGCGGCTACCGGCCCGACGAGCTGGCCGACTGGTTCCGCCGCAGCTTCGTCGACGGCTACGAGTGGGTGATGACCACGAACGTCGTCGGCGTCTCCCAGCACGCCGACGGCGGGGTGCTGGCCACCAAGCCGTACACCTCCGGCGGTGCGTACGTGGACCGCATGACCGACTTCTGCGGCGGCTGCCGCTACGACCCGCGGGTGCGCGTGGGCGAGCGCGCGTGCCCGTACACCGCGGGGTACTGGGCGTTCCTGCACGCGCACCGCGAGCGGCTGGCGGCCAACCCGCGCCTGCGCCAGGCGCTGCGCGGGCTGGACCGCCTCGCCGACCTCGACGCGCTGCTGGCGCAGGAGGCGGTGCGCGGCGCGGACCCGCCCTGAGCGGTCCCGCGCCGCGCCGCCCGGCGTGCGGCGCCGGTGGTGGGGCGCCGGCGGTGGGGCGCCGGCGCCGGGGCGTCACGCGTCGCCGCCCTCGACCTCCACGGCGCCCACGGCGGTGCCGCGACCCAGGCCGTGCGTGTCGAACCACGCCTCGGCCACCTCGTACGCGGAGGGGTCGTTCGCCGCCAGCAGCGTCGCGCGCCCCAGCGGCCCGGCGGCCAGGGCGTCGACCAGGTGCGCCTGCTCACCCGGGGCCAGCACGACGTCCGCGGCGTCCACGCCGCGCTGGACGCCCTCCAGCGCGACGGCGGCCGCCGTGCCGTAGCGGTCGAGACCCTCGGCCCGGCGCGGGGTGGGCAGCGGCGCCAGCGCCTCGGGCGTCACGCCCGCGGGGCCACCGGCGACCGTGGTGGAGGTGACCCCCAGCAGCCGCAGCGCGATCGAGGCGGGGATCGGGTCGTCGTCGGCGACGAGCACGAGCGGCTCGCGCAGGCGCGCGGCCGGGCCCGAGGCGGCCAGGGCGTCCACGAGGTGCGCCTGCTCCCCGGACGCGGCCCAGCCGTGCTCGGCCGGCGGCAGCAGCTCCGCCACGGCCCGCGAGGTGGCGTAGCGGTCGGCGCCGGCGACGCGCCCGACGCTGGTGACGCCGAGCGTCTGCAGCCGCTTGCCCGTCAGCTCGCCCAGCGAGCCGGGCCCGCCGACCAGCAGGACCGAGCGCACGCCGTGCTCGCGCAGGTAGGCCGCGGTGGCCGCCGGCACGGCGTCGCGCGTGGCCAGCAGCAGCGGAGCGGCCAGGCTGCGCGCCAGCGGCGCGGCCGAGAGGGCGTCGACCAGGTGCGCGTCCTCACCGCTGACGAGGACGGCCACGTCGGCCTCGGGGAAGCCGTGCTCGGCGATCTCCGCGGCGGTGGCGAAGCGGTCCGGGCCGCTCAGGTGCACCAGTTCGCCCGCCTCGCCGGTGGGCGCCGGCGCCCCGCGGTAGGTGCGCCCCGCGGCGCAGCCGGGGTGCTCGATCGGCAGGTCCGGTGAGCACACCGGCGTGAGCACCTCCGCCTCGGCCGCGCCGGCCGCCGAGGCCGCCGGTGCGCCGCCCCCCGCGACGGCACCGGCGGCCAGGAGCAGGGCGGCGGCGCGGGCGCGCCCCCGGGTGCGTGCCCGGGTGCGGCCCCGGGCGTGGTCGGGGCCCGTGCGCGGCCCGCCCCTCGGGTGCGCTCGGTCGTGCGGCTGGTGCTGGTCCACGGATCCCCCCGGATCGTCGGTGCGCCGGCCGCGGTGGCGCTGCCGGCGCCAGGAGGGTGGCACCGGGACGGGGGCGCCCGCACGGGTTTTCCCTCGCCCCCGCCGCCCCGGTGGTGCGGCCGGCGCGGCGGTGCGGCCGGCGCGGTGGTGCGGCGCGCTCAGCGCGCCGGGGCGCTGCGCTCGCGGTCGACCAGCGCGTCCACCGCCCGCACGAAGGCGTCGCTGTCGGGGCTGACGACCTTGCGCGTGAACGCCGCTCCCGAGCGGCGCACCGCGTCGAGGTCCGCGAGCACCACGCTGCGCGGGTGCGAGGCGCCACCCGGCGGGAAGAACGGCAGGGTGGTCGGGCCGTCCACCACGCGCAGGTCGGCCTGGGCGCGCAGCACGGTGTGCACGAACGACTCGTCGGGCAGCAGCGTGCTGGCGAAGAAGCGGCGCAGCGGCTCGTCGCGCGCCGCGGCGAGCACCCGCTCGACCGCGCGCGCCGACAGCGTCGCCCACAGCGAGCCCTTGCGGTAGCGCAGGCCCGGCGGCACCGGCGGTGCCCCGCCGGTGCGCGCGTGCCGCAGCAGCAGGGTGCGCTCGCCGGCGAACTGCAGCGGGCCGCGCCCGGCGCGCCCGGCGAGCACGTCGCTCGCGCGCGCCGCGGCGCGGCACCAGCAGGGCGGTGCCGCCCCGGTCCCCGGCACCGGGTGCCAGCAGGACGCGTACCGCTCGGGGTACTCGCGCGGGTCCGGGCGCAGCAGGGCGTCGGTGCCCGCGGCGCGCAGGCGCTCCTCCCACGCCGACAGGTCGAGCACGGGGTGGTCCTGGCCGGACACGACGACCGTGGCGGCCGGCTGCCAGCGGCGCTCGGCCTCGCCCAGCGCCTCCAGCACCGCGGCCACCAGCGACCACGTGCCCCACCGCACCCGCACGCGGCTGTGCAGCTGCGCGGCCCCCAGCGCGGCGAGGTCCTCCTCGCGCAGGAACCCCGGGCCGCGGGTGTGGCGCACCAGCACGCCGGCCGAGGGCGACAGCGAGCGGGTGCGGCGCACGGCGGCCAGGACGCGCGCCGGGTCGGTGTGCGCCATCAGGACGTACGCGAAGGGCGCCGGCCGTGCGGCGGCTCCCCCCTCGCGCGCCGGGGGCGCGGGCTCGATCGGCACGAGGGGCAGTGTCCGCCCGTCCGGGCCGCCGCGCCCCGCGTTCGGGCGCACCGGCCCCGGGCGGGCGGCGCGCGCGGCGGTGGGCGGTGCTCGCACCGCCCACCGCCGCGCGGGGTCCGCGCCCGGTCGTCAGTCGGGCACGTAGTCGAACGTGTCCGGGTTCGGGCCGGTGCGGCCCTCCTCGCCCTTGTCGAGCGCGGAGATCGCCGCGACGTCCTCGCCGGTCAGCTCGAAGTCGAACAGCGCGAAGTTCTCCTCCATGCGCGAGGGCGTGGAGGACTTCGGGAAGACGATGTCGCCGCGCTCGACGTGCCAGCGCAGGGTGACCTGCGCCGGGCTCCTGCCGTTCCGCTGCGCGATCTCGGTGATCACCGGGTCGCCGAGCACGGCGCCCTGCGCGATGGGCGACCACGCCTCGACCGCGGTCTGCTGCGCGGCGCTGGCCTCGCGGGCGTCCTCGTTGGTGAAGTAGGGGTGCACCTCGATCTGGTTGACCGCGGGCACGACCGTCGCCTCGTCGCGCAGGCGGCGCAGGTGGCTGGGCTGGAAGTTCGACACGCCGATCGAGCGCAGGCGGCCGTCGGCGTGCGCCTCCTCGAGCACCTTCCACGTGGAGACGTAGTCGCCGCCGTAGAGGGTGGGCAGCGGCCAGTGGATGAGGAAGAGGTCCAGGTAGTCGGTGTCCAGCGCGGCCAGCGAGCCGTCGATCGCCTTGCGGGCGGCGTCGGGCTCGTGGAAGCCGTTGTTGAGCTTGCTGGTGATCCAGACGTCCTCGCGCGCCAGGCCGGCGTCGCGCAGGCCCTGGCCGACCTCCTTCTCGTTGCCGTACATCTCCGCGGTGTCGATGTGGCGGTAGCCGACCTCCAGCGCGGTGCGCACCGCCTGCGCGGTGTCGGCGGGGTCGATCTGGAAGACGCCGAAGCCGAGCTGGGGGATCTGCCGGCCGTCGTTGAGGGTGATCGTGGGGACCGTGGCCATGCGGTGCTGCTCCTCGGTGTCGCGGGCGGTCGATGACGCCCCCACGGTCCTCCCGCGCGGCCTCGCGCGCACGACGGGCCACCGGGGCGGTGCGGGTGTACGTTCGCGCCGTGGGAGTGCGCACCTGGATCGAGGGCTGGCCGGTCTACCGCCAGCTGACCGGCGACGACCCGCTGGGGCGCGGCGCCGCGACCCAGTCGAAGCGGTCGAAGGAGCTCAGGCCGCGCACCGCGACGGCCGACCGCGTCGCGAAGTCCGTGTGCCCGTACTGCGCCGTGGGCTGCGGCCAGCGCGTGTACGTCAAGGACGAGCGCGTCGTGCAGATCGAGGGCGACCCGGACAGCCCGCACTCGCGCGGGCGGCTGTGCCCGAAGGGCTCGGCGAGCGAGCAGCTCGTCAACGGCGACCAGCGCGTCACCACGATCAGGTACCGCGCCCCCTACGCCACCGAGTGGACCGACCTGGACCTCGAGACGGCGATGGAGATGATCACCGACCGCGTGCTCGACGCGCGCCGGCGCGGGTGGCAGGACGCGGACCAGCAGGGCCGCAAGCTGAACCGCACGATGGGGATCGCCAGCCTGGGTGGCGCCACGCTGGACAACGAGGAGAACTACCTCATCAAGAAGCTGTTCACCGCCATGGGCGCGATCCAGGTGGAGAACCAGGCGCGCATTTGACACTCCGCCACGGTGCCCGGTCTGGGTGCCTCGTTCGGTCGCGGTGGGGCCACCGGTGACCTGCAGGACCTGAGCAACGCCGACGTCATCGTCATCCAGGGCTCGAACATGGCCGAGTGCCACCCGGTCGGGTTCCAGTGGGTGATGGAGGCGAAGGCGCGCGGGGCCAAGGTCATCCACATCGACCCCCGCTTCACGCGCACCAGCGCGCTGGCGGACACGTACGTGCCCATCCGCAGCGGCACGGACATCGTCTTCCTCGGCGCGATCGTCAACCGCGTCCTGACGCAGGAGCGGGACTTCCGCGAGTACGTCACGGCGTACACGAACGCCTCGTGGATCGTCAGCGAGGACTTCCGGGACACCGAGGACCTCGACGGGCTCTTCTCCGGCTTCGACGCCGAGCAGCGCTCCTACGACACCTCCTCCTGGCAGTACGAGGGCAGCGAGCAGCACGGCGACGACGAGGACGAGACCGCGCGCGCCCAGGAGAGCGAGAGCGGTCACCAGCTCGGCGCCGGCGGGGCCGCGGTCGAGCACCGCGGCATAAGGCGCGACGAGACGCTGCAGCACCCGCGCACGGTGTGGCAGATCCTCAAGCGGCACTTCTCCCGCTACACCCCGGAGATGGTCGCCGAGGTGTGCGGCGTGCCCACGGACGTCTTCGACGAGGTCGCCGAGGCCTGGATCTCCAACTCCGGCCGGGAGAGGACGACCGCGCTGGTCTACAGCGTGGGCTGGACGCAGCGCGGCACGGGCGTGCAGTACATCCGCACCGGGGCGATCCTGCAGCTGCTCCTGGGCAACATGGGCCGCCCCGGCGGCGGCATCATGGCGCTGCGCGGGCACGCGAGCATCCAGGGCTCCACGGACATCCCCACGCTGTACAACCTGCTGCCCGGCTACCTGCCGATGCCGCACGCGCAGAAGCACGACGACCTCGCGAGCTACATCGCCTCGATCAGGGGCGAGGGCCAGAAGGGGTTCTGGGGCAACGCCGACGCGTACGTGGTCAGCCTGCTCAAGGCGTACTTCGGCGACGCGGCCACCGCCGAGAACGACTACCTGTTCGACGCGCTGCCGCGCATCGACGGCGACCACGGCACCTACGGGCAGGTCATGGACATGCTCGAGGGCGGGAAGATCTTCGGGTACTTCCTGCTGGGGCAGAACCCGGCCGTCGGCTCGGCCAACGGCCGCGCCCAGCGCCTGGGCATGGCCAACCTCGACTGGGTGGTCGTGCGCGACCTCGTGATGATCGAGAGCGCGACCTTCTGGAAGGACTCCCCGGAGGTGGGCACCGGCGAGATCGTGCCGGAGGAGTGCCGCACCGAGGTGTTCTTCCTGCCCGCCGCCTCCCACGTGGAGAAGGAGGGCACCTTCACCCAGACGCAGCGCATGCTGCAGTGGCGCGAGAAGGCGGTGAACCCGCCGGGCGACGCCACCAGCG
Source organism: Kineococcus gypseus (assembly GCF_050871305.1). Lineage (NCBI taxonomy): Bacteria > Bacillati > Actinomycetota > Actinomycetes > Kineosporiales > Kineosporiaceae > Kineococcus > Kineococcus gypseus. The sequence continues at coordinate 112,519 of NZ_JBJLRD010000007.1, forward strand.
AGCTGTGGTTCTTCTACCACCTGGGCCGGCGGATGCGCGAGAAGCTCGCGGGCTCCACCGACCCGCGCGACCGTCTGCTGCTCGACGTCACCTGGGACTACCCGCTGCACGGCGAGGAGCGCGAGCCCTCCGGCGAGGACGTCCTGAAGGAGATCAACGGCTACGACCTGACGACGGGGCGGCTGCTGCCCGGCTACACGGCCATGAAGGCCGACGGCACCACCTCGGGGGGCTGCTGGATCTACTCCGGCGTCTACGCCGACGGCGTGAACCAGGCCGCGCGCCGCAAGCCCGGGCGCGAGCAGAACCTGCACGCGCACGAGTGGGGCTGGGCCTGGCCGATGAACCGGCGCATGCTCTACAACCGCGCCTCGGCCGACCCGGACGGCAAGCCGTGGAGCGAGCGCAAGGCGCTGGTGTGGTGGGACGAGGAGGCCGGCCGCTGGACCGGCGACGACGTGCCCGACTTCGAGGTCACCAAGCCGCCGTCGTACCGCCCGCCGCAGGGCGCCACCGGCGTGGAGGCCATCGCCGGCGACGACCCGTTCATCATGCAGTCCGACGGCAAGGGGTGGCTGTACGCGCCCAAGGGCGTCGTGGACGGGCCGCTGCCCAGCCACTACGAGCCGGCCGAGTCGCCGTTCCGCAACAGCGTCTACACGCAGCAGCAGAACCCGGCGCGCGAGATCTACACCAACCACCTCAACGAGGTGCACCCCAGCCCGCCCGAGAGCGGCAGCGAGGTGTTCCCGTACGTGTGGACGACCTCGCGCATGACCGAGCACCACACCGCCGGCGGCATGAGCCGCTTCCTGCCCTACCTGGCGGAGCTGCAGCCGGCGCTGTTCATGGAGGTCTCCCCGGAGCTGGCCGCCGAGCGGGGCCTGACGCACATGGGCTGGGCCCACGTCGTCACCGCCCGCGCGGTCGTCGAGGCGCGCGTGATGGTCACCGACCGCCTCGCGCCCCTGCGCATCCAGGACCAGGTGGTGCACCAGATCTGGCTGCCCTACCACTGGGGCCCGGGCGGGCTGACCACCGGCGACGTCGTCAACGACCTCGCGCACCTGACCCTGGACCCGAACGTGCACATCCAGGAGTTCAAGGCGGGCACCTGCGACGTGCAGCCGGGCCGGCGCCCCCAGGGGCGCGCGGCGCTGGACCTCGTGGACGAGTACCGCGTGCGCGCCGGCGTCACGATGACCACCGGCACCGTGGCCCTCACCTCCGAGTTCCTCGACCCGCACGGGCGCAGCCGCGCCGAGCAGGCCGACGACGGCGCGATCGCCGCGGGGGAGGGGCACGACGACGCCGACCTCGACAAGGTCGTCTCCGTCGAGCACGACATCCGCTCCCGGCCGGGCCTGCCCCAGCAGCACGGCGCCCCCCTGCGCGTGCTGGACCCCGCCCCGCGCGGGGGCTCCGGCGAGCGCGCCGAGCACCACGACGAAGGGCGGCAGGGCTAGATGGTCTCCGTGAACAGCCTGTACGGCCCGCTGCACGACCCGGCGCGCGACGCCGGGTACGCGGACCCGCCGCCGCGCAAGGGCTTCTTCACCGACACCTCGGTGTGCATCGGCTGCAAGGCCTGCGAGGTGGCGTGCAAGGAGTGGAACATGGTGCCGGAGGACGGCATCGACCTGCTGGGGATGTCCTACGACAACACCGGCGGCCTCGGGGCCGACTCCTGGCGCGCGGTCGCCTTCATCGAGCAGTCCCGCCCCATCGGGCGGCAGTCCGCGCCGTTCTCCGGCGCGGCCACCGGCGGCTCCTCCGAGGCGCTGCAGCAGGACGCGGTGGCCGCCGCCGTGGACGTCTTCGACGAGGCCTCCCGGCTGGGCACCGGCGTGCCCGGCGGGCAGCCGCTGGCCGAGGTCGCCGGGCAGCTGGCCCCCGGGCCGGTCACCCCCGCCCCGGCGGGCGGCTGCGGCTCGGGCGCGGGCGGCTGCGGGTGCGGCTCCGGCGCGCCCGCCGGGCAGGGGGCCGCCGGGCAGGGGGCCACCGGCGAGCAGGCGGGGCAGTTCCTGGGCATGCCGGGGATGCTCGCGCCGGCGCCGCTGCCCGACCGCCAGGGCCGCCAGGACGTGCGCTGGCTGATGATGTCCAACGTCTGCAAGCACTGCACCCACGCCGCCTGCCTGGACGTGTGCCCCACCGGGGCGCTCTTCCGCACCGAGTTCAGCACCGTCGTGGTGCAGCAGGACGTGTGCAACGGCTGCGGGTACTGCGTCTCGGCGTGCCCCTACGGCGTCATCGACAAGCGCGAGGGCGACGGCCGGGCCTGGAAGTGCACCCTGTGCTACGACCGCCTCGGCGACGGGCAGACGCCCGCGTGCGCCAAGGCGTGCCCGACGGAGTCCATCCAGTACGGCGACCTCGACGAGCTGCGCGAGCGCGCCGAGCGCCGCCGGCAGCAGCTGCACGACGTCGGCGTCACCGAGGCGCGCCTGTACGGGCACGACCCGGAGGACGGCGTCGGCGGCGACGGCGCGTTCTTCCTGCTGCTCGACGAGCCGGAGGTCTACGGCCTGCCGCCGGACCCGGTGGTCACCACCCGCGACCTGCCCTCGATGTACCGGCACATGGCGGTCGCCGCCGGCGTCATGGTCCTCGGCGTGCTCGGCGCGGCGGTGGGGCGACGGTGAACGGCGAGCCCAGCCAGCTGAAGGGCCTGCAGGACGGCGCGCCGCGCCCGGCGTCGGCCACGCCCCACCAGCCCGGGCAGCCGGGCCCGGCGCAGCCGTCGGGCGCCTCGCCCGTGGGCGACCAGGCCGCGCGCATGTGGAGCGCCGGCATGGGCCGGCGCGACGGCGAGCGCAGCGACGGGCGCGGTGCCGGGCGCGGTGACGCGCCCGGCGGCGGGCACGGCCAGGTGGGCGCCGGCGGCCGGCGCGCCGGTCGCGGCGGGCGCCGGGGCGACGTGAACGCCGTCGTGCCCGATGCGGAGTTCCGCTCCTACTACGGGCGCGCGGTGCTCAAGCCGCCGGTGTGGACGCACGACATCGCCTACTACCTCTTCACCGGCGGGCTCGCGGCGGGCTCGTCGATGCTGGCGGCCGCGGCCGGTGCGCGCGGCGACGTCGCCGCCCGCCGCGGCCTGCGCTTGACCTCGCTGGGCGCGGTGGGTGCCAGCGCCTACTTCCTCATCGTCGACCTCGGCCGGCCCGAGCGCTTCTACAACATGCTGCGCATCGCCAAGCCGACCTCGCCGATGTCCGTGGGCACCTGGATCCTCTCCGCGTTCGGCCCGCTGGCCGGGGTGGCGGCGGTCTCCGAGGCCGCGCCGCTGCTGCCGCGGCACGGCGTGCTGGGCCTGGCCCGGCGCGTGGCCGGGCCGGTCGGGCACCTCGCCGGCGTCGGCGCCGCGGCGACCGCGCCGCTGCTGGCCACCTACACCGCCGTGCTCTTCGCCGACACCGCCGTGCCGTCCTGGCACGAGCCGTTCCGCGAGCTGCCGTTCGTCTTCGGCGGCAGCGCCCTGGCCAGCGGGGCGGGCGCCGCGATGGTGCTCGCGCCGGTGCCCCAGGCCGCCACCGCGCGCACCGTCGCGGTGCTCGGGGCGGCCGTGGAGCTCACCGCCGCGCACCGCGTCGAGCACGGGCACGGCCTGGTCAGCGAGCCGTACCGCACCGGCCGGCCCGGCCGGTTCCTGCGCGCGGCGCGCGCCCTGACGGCCGCCGGCGCCGCCGGCGCCGTGCTCGGGCGCCGCTCGCGGGTGCTGTCCGCGCTGGCGGGGGCGAGCCTGCTCACCGGCTCGTTCCTGACCCGCATGGCCGTCTTCGAGGCCGGGGTGGTCTCGGCGAAAGACCCCAAGTACGTCGTCGTGCCGCAGCGCGAGCGGCTGCGCGACCGCGAGGCGCTGGCCCGCGAGGACCACCGCGCCGAGGACGAGCGCGCGCACGCACCCAGCGCCTAGCCCCCTGGAGGGACCGTGGCCTTCAAGACCCCCGACCAGATCGCCGCCGCCGCCGTCGCGGCGGGGGAGAAGAAGTCCCACCTGCCGGTGGGCAAGATGGTCGTCGGCGGTTTCCTGGCCGGCGCCTACATCGCCATCGCCGGCCTGCTGGCCGTGGACGTCAGCGCCGGCCTGGACCCGGCGGTGTGGGGCGGGATCACCACCCTCATCACCGGCGTGGTCTTCAGCCTCGGCCTGGTGCTGGTGCTGGTGGCCGGCGCGGAACTGCTCACCGGCAACATGGCGCTGGTGCCCATGGCCGTGCTGCAGCGGCGCACCAGCCTGGCGCGCCTGGGCCTGAACTGGGGCGTGGTGCTGCTGGCGAACCTGCTGGGCGCGCTGTTCGTGGCGTACTTCCTGGCCGTGCAGACCGGCGTCATCGGCGGCCCGGACGCCGCCGACGGCACCACGGCCGCCGCGACGTTCGAGCGGCTGTCGGCCATCGCCACCGGCAAGGCGATCACCGAGAGCAACTCGTCGATCTTCCTGCGCGCCATCGGCTGCAACTGGCTGGTGTGCCTGGCGGTGTGGATGTCCCTGGCGGCGGAGGACGTCGGGGGCAAGATCCTGGCGATCTTCTTCCCCATCACCGCGTTCGTCGCCCTCGGCTTCGACCACGTCGTGGCGAACATGTTCTTCCTGCCCGCCGCGTCCTGGGCCGGCACCCCGGGCATCGGCTGGGGCGACATCCTCGGCAACTGGGTCTTCGCCGCCCTGGGCAACGCCATCGGCGGCGGGGTCTTCGTGGGCCTGGCGTACTGGTTCCTGTACCTGCGCGGGGCACCGCCCGCGCCGGGGGCCACCGCCGCCGGCTCGGACGGCTCGGGCACCACCGGCGCCCCGCACGGCACCGGCGAGCCCGCGCGCGCCCGCCGCGCCCGCTGACCCGCGCCGGCCCGCCCGGGGGTCGGGGCGGGGCGCGGACCGGCGGGCGCGCCCTGCCCCGCCCCCGGGGGGGGGCCGGCGCGGGGGGCCGTCGGCGCGCCC
>NZ_JBJLRD010000080.1:0-11025 GCF_050871305.1 Kineococcus gypseus
GGGGGGGGGGGGGGGGGGGGGGGGGGGGGGGGGGGGGGGGGGGGGGGGGGGGGGGGGGGGGGGGCGGGGCCGCCCCCCCCCCCCCCCCCCGCGCCGAACGCCGGCCGAGGCGGTGCCGCCCCGGCGAGCGCGCGGGCGGAGCTGCCCGGCACCCGCACGCCCCGCGGACCCGGCACCCCACCCGGCCCCGGTGACGGCACCGGACCAGACCGGACCCCGGTGGGGCGGACCCCGCGGCGGTTGGCACCATGGACGGTCGTGCCCGACCCCGACGAAGCCCTCCGCCCCTCCGACGAGCGCCGCCCCACCGCGGCGCAGTGGCTCTCCGCCGCCCGGCCGCGCACGCTGCCGGCGGCGCTGACCCCGGTGCTGGTGGGCACGGGCGCGGCGGCCGCGCTGGGCGGGGCGCGGGCGGTGCCGGCGGTGCTGGCGCTGGTGGTGGCCCTGGCGCTGCAGGTGGGCGTGAACTACGCCAACGACTACTCCGACGGCGTGCGCGGCACCGACGCCGAGCGCGTCGGGCCGTTCCGGCTGGTGGGCTCCGGCGCGGCCGAGCCGCGCACGGTGCGCGACGCGGCGTTCGCCTGCTTCGCGGTGGCGGGCCTGGCGGGGCTGGCGGTGGTGGCGCTGACGCAGCACTGGTGGCTGCTGCTGGTGGGCGCGGCGTCGGTGGCGGCGGCCTGGTACTACACGGGCGGCAAGCGCCCGTACGGCTACGCCGGGTTCGGCGAGGTGTTCGTCTTCGTCTTCTTCGGCCTCGTGGCCGTGCTGGGCACCACGTACGTGCAGGCCGGCCGCGTCAGCGGCGCCGCGCTGGCCGGCGCGGTGTGCGTGGGCTCGCTGGCCTGCGCGATCCTCGTGGCCAACAACCTGCGCGACGTGCCCACCGACGCCGGCGCGGGCAAGCGCACCCTGGCGGTGCGCCTGGGCGAGGCCCGCACCCGGGTGCTGTTCGCGGTCCTGGTGGCCGTGGGGGTGCTGGCCGCGCTGGGGACGGCGCCGTGGCACCCGTGGGCGCTGCTGGTGCTGCTCGCGCTGCCGCTGGCGGTGCGCCCGCTGCGCACGGTGCTCGGCGGCGCCACCGGCCGGGCGCTCGTGCCGGTGCTCAGCGGCACCGGGCTGCTGGAGCTGGCCACGGGGGCCCTGCTGGCCCTCGGCCTCGCGCTGTGAGCGCGCGTCTGCCAGGGTGCGGGGCGTGGGAGCCGTGGACGTGCAGGCCGACGGGGAGCACCGCTACGCGGCGACGCTGACCACCGCGGGCGGTGTCAGCTCCGAGCACGTGGTCACCTGCGACGAGCGGGTGCTCGCCGTGGCCGGTGCCACCCCCGCGGAGGAGCCGGTGCTGGTGCGCCGGGTGCTGGAGGTGCTGGTGCGCGCGGCCGACGAGGCCGAGGCCGCCGGGCGCCCGTCCGCTCTGCCGGCCGTGCTGGACCTCGACGCGCTGGACCGCGAGCGCCCCGACCTGCTGCCCGGCCTGCCGCTGCACTGACGCGCGGCAGCGCCCGGCGCCGCCGGGCCCCGCCGGCGCCAGGGGCGCGCGGGGCTCAGCGCTCGCCGTCCTCCGCGGCGTTGTCCGCCTCGACGTCGCGCGCGAAGCGCGAGCGCGGTCGGGTGCCGGCCTGGCGCGCCTGCACGCGCCCGTCGACGTGCTGCTGCAGGCGCGCGGCCATCTCCTCGCGCTGGCGGCGCAGCAGCACCAGCGAGAGCAGCACGGAGACGACGGCGGCGATGAGCAGGGCCAGCCAGCCGCGCGCGCCCAGGCCGGCGGCCACGGCCAGGCTGAGCACGAACACGCCCAGCCGCATCACGGTGTACTTCAGCGTCGCGCCCACGTCACACCCCCGCGTAGGAGTGCAGGCCGGGGAAGAAGATGTTCACCACGAGGTAGTTGAACAGGATGCACCCGAAGGCGAGCACGGACAGCCAGGCGGCGCGGCGGCCGTCCCAGCCGCGGGTGGCGCGCGCGTGCAGGTAGGCGGCGTAGACGACCCACACCACGAACGTCCACACCTCCTTGGAGTCCCAGTTCCAGTAGCGGTTCCAGGCCACCTGCGCCCAGATCGCGCCGGCGATGAGGGTGAACGTCCACATGACGAACGCCACGGCGTTGAGGCGGAAGGCGGTGCCCTCCAGCTCCGCGGAGCCGGGCAGGGCGTCCATGAACGCCCCGCCGGGGCGCCCGCCGGCGGCGCGGGCGCGGTCGCGCTTCTCCTGCACCAGCTGCAGCACCGTGGCCGAGAAGCCCAGGGTGGACAGCGCCGTGGCGAGGATCGCGACGAGCACGTGGACGACCAGCCAGTAGCTGTCCAGGGCCGGCACCAGCTCGGCGGCCTCGACGTAGAAGCTGCGCAGCGCGATGCCCAGGGTGGCCAGGACGGGCCCGGCGACGAAGGTGCCGAGGTAGCGGGCGTCGCGCCCGCCGCCCAGGCCGGTGCGGCGCGCCTGCACCAGCGCCACGAGGTAGCCGGCGGAGACCACCAGGGAGCCGGTGAGGGCGAACTCGAACATGTTGCCCCACGGCACCCGGTGCACCGACAGGCCGCGGGCCACGACGGAGCCCAGGTGCAGCAGCGCGGCCGCCGCGAACAGCGAGGTGCCCAGGGCCGCGGCGCGGCGACGGCGCCGCGGCGGGGCGGGCGGGGCGGCCACGGCGGTGCCGCCGGACGCACCGGCACCGGCCGCGGCGGCGGCACCGGCCTCGCGGCGGCGGCCGTCGCGGGCCTTGATCTCCTTGCCGCCCTCGGCCAGGTCGGCCGCGTAGGCGATGAAGGAGACCAGGTAGGCCGTCATCGCCGAGTACAGCAGCAGGTTGGCGACCTGCGCGACGCTCTGGTCGACGGTCATCGTCCCTCCTCCGCGCGGGCCGCGGCCCGCACCTCGTCCGCGCCGCGGCCGTCGCGGTCCGCGCGCTCGTCGTGCTCGTGGTGCTCGTGGTGCTGCTCGTGCTGGTGCTGCTCGTGCTCGTGCTGCTCGCGACCATCGTCGCCCACCGCGGCGCCCGCGGGCGACGCCCCGGGCGCGCCCAGCGCCGCGCGCAGGCGCTGCAGGACCCCGTCGACCTCCGCGGCCAGCCCGGCGTCGGTGCCGCGCGAGAGGCCGGCGACCTCCACGGCGCTGCCGCCGGCGGCCGGGCGCACCCGCACCCACACCCGCCGGCGCGGCAGGAACAGGGAGAGCACCAGGCCCGTGGTGGCCAGCAGGGCGAAGACCAGCGCCCCGCTCTGCCCGGGGGTGCGGCGCACGTCGAAGGAGGCGTAGCGCTGCACGTCCTCGAAGGTCACCGAGCCCAGCCCGTCGGGCAGCTCGACGCTCTCCCCCGGGCGCAGCTGCAGCGCGAAGGGGCGCCCGGTGGGGTCGAGCACCTGCGTCAGGCCCGCGGTGTCGAGCTCGTACACGTTCTGCGCCAGCCCGGAGTCCAGGCCCAGGTCGCCGGTGAAGGCCTGCATGACCAGCACCGGGTTGGCCAGGTCGGGGAAGCCGGAGACGGGGGCGCCGGCGGCGTCCAGCGTGGCCGAGGGCAGGAAGACGCCCTGCAGGCCGATCTGCACCGGCCGCCCCGCGGCGTCCACGGCGTCGGGCACCTTCACCACGCCGGTGGAGTCGTAGTTGCCGGTCTGCGGCAGGAACGGGGTGGGCCCGTCCTGCACGACGCGCCCGCGCCCGTCGCGCACCACCACGACGGGCGCGTAGCCGTTGCCCGCCAGGGAGATCTGCGTGCCGTCGACGAGGGCGGGGTGGTTCACGCGGATCGTCTCGCTGCGCGGGCGCTCGCCGGGGGCGTCGGTGAGGGTGACCTCCGCGGCGAAGCGGCGCGGCTGGCCGAGCTGGGATGCCTGCTGCGCCTCGAAGGCGACGTCCATGGCGTCCAGGCGCAGCGAGAACGGCGGCACGTCGGAGACGTCGGCGCCCGCGCCGCCGGAGAAGGTGTCGAACGTGGTGCCCACGGCGGTGCCGCCCTCGACGACCAGGCGCTGGCCGGAGTAGGAGAACAGCGAGCTGGTCGCCACGGACAGCAGCAGGCCCACCAGCGACAGGTGGAAGAGCAGGTTGCCGCTCTCGCGGTGGTGCCCGCGCTCGGCGGCCACCGACCCCCCGGCGGCGGCACCGGCGGCCCCGGGGCGCACCTGCACCCGGAAGCGCCGCCCGCGCAGCACCGCGCGCGCCGCCTCCAGCGCGCGCTCCGGCTCGGCGGGCAGGTGCTCGGCGCGGTGCTCGGGCAGCCGGTCCAGGCGGGACGGGGTGCGCGGGGGCCGCGCGCGCAGCGCCCGGGCGTGCACCAGCGTGCGCGGCACGATGCAGCCGACCAGGGAGACGAACAGCAGCAGGTAGACCGCCGAGAACCACACCGAGGCGTACACGTCGAAGACCTGCAGCCGGTCCAGCCACGGCCCGGTGGTGGGGTGCTCGTCGATCCAGCGCGCCACGCCGGCGGGGTCGGCCGAGCGCTGCGGGAACGTCGAGCCGGGCACGGCGGCGACGGCCAGCAGCATGAGCAGGAACAGCGCGGTGCGCATGCTCGTCAGCTGCCGCCAGGCGTAGCGGGCCAGCTCGCGCCCGCCCAGCGGGGCGGCCCGCCCGGCGGGGCGGGCGGGCGCGGCGCCGGAGCCGCCGGGATCGCCGGGATCGCCGGGGGCGCCGTCGCGCTGCGCGTCGCGGTACTCGTCGCGCAGGTCGTCCAGGTGGCTCTCGCCGGTGCGGGCCATGGCGTCAGATCACCGTCTCGAAGTCGCCGATGGGGCCGCGCAGCAGCCCCATGATCGCGTTGAAGCCGTCCGTGACGAGCAGCACGCCCACCACGACGAGCAGCACGCCGCCGAAGGCGTTGACGGCGCGGGTGTGCCGGCGCAGCACGCCGAGCGCGCGCAGGCCGCGCTCGTAGCCGGCCGCGACGAGCACGAACGGCAGGCCCAGGCCCAGGCAGTAGGCCACGGCCAGGCCGGTGGCGCGCCCGGCGGTGCCGCTCTGGAAGCCCAGGGCGGAGATCGCCGCGAAGATCGGGCCGATGCACGGCGTCCAGCCGAGGCTGAAGACGACGCCGAGCAGCGGCGCGCCCAGCAGCCCGGCGCGCGGGCGCCAGCGCAGCCGCAGCTCGCGCTGCGCCCACAGCGGCGCGGCCACCACCAGCACGCCCAGCGCCACGACGAGCACCCCGAGCGCGCGCTGCAGCAGCGGGCGGTGGCGCACCAGGGCGTCGCCGAGGCTGCCGACGGTGAAGTTCACCACGACGAAGACGACCGAGAAGCCCAGGACGAAGAGCACCGAGCCGGCCAGCATCCGGCCGCGGCGCTGCCGGGAGGGGTCCTCGCCGCCCAGGCCGGTGACGTAGCCGAGGAAGCCGGGCACCAGCGGCAGCACGCACGGGGACAGGAAGGAGACCAGCCCGGCCAGCACCGCCAGCGGCACCGCCAGCAGCAGCGGACCGGCCGAGACCGCCTGCTGCAGCTCGCCGGTCACGCCGGCGCCTCCTCCGCGGGGGCGGTCGGCGCGGCGGGGTCCTCCCCGGCGGGCGCCTGCCCGGTGGGCGCCTGCCCGGCGGGGGCGCCGGGGTCGGGGGCGGCACCGGCGTCGTCGAGCAGGCCGGCGAAGGTGGAGGCGCGCGCCGGGCCGGAGACGCGGGCGGCCACGCGGCCCTCGGCGTCGAGGACGACCGTGGTGGGCGTGGCCTGCGGGGCCACGCCGCGCAGCGCGAGCATCGCCTCGCCCGAGCGCGCGTCGAGCACGCTGGGGTAGGTCACGCCGAAGCGCTCGTTGAAGGAGCGGGCGATCGCGGCGGTGTCGTAGGTGTTGACGCCGACGAAGCTCACGCCCCGGTCGGCGTACTCCTCCCACACCTGCTGCAGGTCGTCGGCCTCCTCCCGGCACGGCCCGCACGCGGCGAACCACGTGTTCAGCAGCACCACCCGCCCGCGCAGGTCCGCCAGGTCCAGCGCCTCGCCGTCGACGGTCTCGCCGGTGAAGGTGATCGGCTCGCCGCGCTCGGCGGGCGGGGTCTGCGCGAACGTGCCGTCGCCGGCGATCCAGTTCTGCCCCTGCGCGTCGGGCAGCCCGTCGCCGCCGCCGCAGCCGGCGAGCGCGGCGGCCAGCAGCGGCGCGGCGAGGGCGGCGGCGCGGCGCGCGCGCACGGCGGTCATCAGGCTCCCGGCACCGGGTCGGCGCCCACGAGCAGGTCCGCGCACGGCTCGGCGTAGGAGACCGAGACCAGGCGGCGCCCGGAGAACTCCAGCGAGGTGATCGAGGCCAGCGCGCACTGGCGCTTGCGCGGGTCGTGCCACAGCGGGCGGTGCTCGGCGCGCAGGCGCGTGACCCACACGGGCAGCTGGTGGCTGACGAGCACGGACTCGCGCCCGGGGAAGGCGTCGCGCGCGTCGCGCACGACGGCGGTCATGCGGGCGGCCTGCTCCTCGTACGGCTCGCCCCAGCTGGGGCGCAGCGGGTTCCACAGCCGCGGCCACACGCGCGGGTCGCGCACCGAGCCGGCCCCGGCGGTCACCCGCCGGCCCTCGAAGCTGTTGCCGGCCTCGACGATGCGCTCCTCGGTGCCCAGGGGCAGGCCGTGGGCCGCGGCGATCGGCGCGGCCGTCTCCTGCGCGCGCTGCAGGGGCGAGGCCGTCACCGAGGCGACGTCGCGGGTGGAGAAGTGCAGCCCGAGGCGGGCGGCCATCGCCCGCCCGCGCTCGGAGAGGCGGTAGCCGGGCAGGCGCCCGTACAGCACCCGCTCGGGGTTGTGGACCTCGCCGTGGCGCACCAGGTGCACCACGGTGCGCGGCTCGCCGCCGGGCGCGCGCCCGGCGCGCGGCTGCTCGCCGGGGTCGGTGCGCGGGCCCGGCTCGACGCCGGAGCCGGTGACGGGCGGAACGCTCACAGCGACCCCGCCCCCCGGGCGGCGGCGCGCGCGGCGTGCGGCAGGGCCTCCACGACGCGCCCGAGGGCCTCGTCGTCGTGCGCGGCGGAGAGGAACCACGCCTCGAACGCGCTCGGCGGCAGGTGCACGCCGCGCTCGAGCATGGCGTGGAAGAACGCGCGGAAGGCGCCGAGGTCCTGCTGCCGGGCGTCGTCGTAGTCGCGCACCGCTTCCAGCTCGGTGAAGAAGACGCTGAACATGCTGCCGGCGGTGCTGACCAGGTGCGGCACGCCCTCGGCGGACAGCGCCGCCGAGGCGGCCTCGCGCACGGTGCGCGCGGCGCGCTCGACGGCGGCGTAGACCTCCTCGGTGCACCCGCGCAGCGTGGCCAGGCCCGCGGCGGTGGCCACCGGGTTCCCCGACAGGGTGCCCGCCTGGTAGACGGGCCCGGCCGGGGCCAGGTGGGCCATGACGTCCGCGCGCCCGCCGAAGGCGGCGGCGGGGAAGCCGCCGCCCATGACCTTGCCGAAGGTCAGCAGGTCCGGGGCGTGCTCGAGGCCCAGGCCCTCGTGGCCGTACCAGCCGGCGCGGCTGACGCGGAAGCCGGTCATCACCTCGTCGGAGACCAGCAGCGCGCCGTGCTCGCGCGTGAGGCGGCGCAGCTCGGCGGTGAAGCCCGGCGCGGGCGGGACCACGCCCATGTTCCCCGCGGCGGCCTCGGTGATCACGCACGCGATGCGCTCGCCGTGCCGCGCGAAGACCTCCGCCAGCGCGGCGGGGTCGTTGTAGGGCACCACCAGGGTGTCGGCGGCGGCCGCGCCGGTCACGCCGGGGGTGTCCGGCAGCGCGAAGGTGGCCAGGCCCGAGCCGGCCGAGGCCAGCAGGGCGTCGACGTGCCCGTGGTAGTGCCCGGCAAACTTCACCACGACGGGACGGCCGGTGAAGCCGCGCGCCAGGCGGATCGCGCTCATGGTGGCCTCGGTGCCGGAGTTGACCAGGCGCACCTGCTGCACCGGCTCCACGCGCGCGACGATCTCCTCGGCGAGCACGACCTCCCGCTCGGTGGGGGTGCCGTAGCTGAAGCCCTGCTCGGCGGCGGCGTGCACGGCGGCGAGCACGTCCGGGTGGGCGTGGCCGAGGATCATCGGGCCCCACGAGCACAGCAGGTCCACCAGCTCGTCCCCGTCCGCGTCGCGCAGGTACGGCCCGCGCGCGGAGGCGGTGAAGCGGGGCGTGCCGCCCACGGCGCGGAAGGCGCGCACGGGCGAGTTGACCCCGCCGGGCACGACGACCGAGGCGCGCTCGAAGAGGGCCGCGGAGGTCGGTGCGGTGGCTGCGGACCCGGCGGGGGTCGCCGGGGTGGGCGTCGGGGCGGTCACGGTCTCCAGTGTCGCAAGCGCCCGGGGGTGCGCCCGCCGGAGGGGGGTCTACGACGCTGCGTCGTGATGAACCTCACGGGGTGCCAGCGCCCGCCGGCGCACCGGCGACGGCCCGCCCGCGCACCCCTGCCCGGACCCCGCGCCGGACCCCTGCTCGGAGCCCGCGCCGGACCCCTGGCCGGGCGCCTCGCGGCGCACCGCCGGCACCGGCCAGGCGGCGCCCAGGTCGCACTCGCCGGCCGCGCGCGGCGCGGCCAGCAGGAAGCCCTGCGCGTAGCGCGCCCCCAGCCGCGCGGCGCGCGCGAGCTGGTCGGGCGTCTCGACCCCCTCCACGACGACCTCGCAGCCCAGGTCGTGCGCCAGGTCCACGGCCGCGGTCGTGACGGTGTCGGCGCGCGCCGAGCGCCCCAGCGCGGCGGTGAAGCCGCGGTCCACCTTCAGCTCGTCGACGGGGAAGTCGCGCAGGTACGCCAGGGAGGAGTACCCGGTGCCGAAGTCGTCCAGCGCCAGGCGCACGCCCGCCGCGCGCAGCCGCAGCAGCGCCGGGCGCACGTCGGCGCCGTGCACCAGCGCCGTCTCGGTCAGCTCCAGCGTCAGCGCGCCCGCGGGCAGGCCGGCCTCCTCCAGCGCGCCCAGCACGGTGGGCACCACGTCGGGCTCGGCGAGCTGGTGGCCGGAGACGTTCACGGCCAGCCGCAGCCGGGAGGTGCCCGGCCCGGCGGCGCGCCAGGCGGCCACCTGCCGGCACGACTCGGTGAGCACGTAGCGGCCCAGCGCCACCACCAGGCCGCTGGCCTCGGCCACCGGCACGAAGCGCCCCGGCGGCTGCAGCCCCTCGGTGGGGTGCTCCCAGCGCACCAGCGCCTCCACGGCCGCGACCCGGCCGGTGCGCAGGTCCGCCACCGGCTGGTAGTGCACGCGCAGCTCGCCGTCGTCGACGGCCCGGCGCAGCCGCAGGCCCTCGGTGAGCAGGTCGCGCCCGGCCAGCCCGGCGCGCGCGTCGCGCCGGTGCAGCTCCAGCAGGTCCCCGGCGGCGCGCGCCAGGCGCTCGAGCAGCGCCACGTCCTGCGCGCCGAAGCTGCGCGGGCGCACGTCCACCGCGCACAGCGAGCCCAGCGGCAGCCCGTCGCGGCCGAAGAGCGGAACCCCGGCGTACGCGCGCACCCGCGGCAGGTGCTCGCCGAGGCCGTGCGCGCCGGAGACCAGCGGGTGGTCGGCGAAGCGCGCGTCGGCGGGGGCGTCGCCCACCACGACGGGCCGGGCGCCGGAGACGGTGTGGGTGCACAGCGACAGCTCGCGCGCCAGGACGGCGGCGGGCACGCCCACCCGGGCCAGGTAGTGCTGCTCGTCGGCGTCCATCAGCGCCAGGCCCGCCACCGGCACGCCGAGGGCGCCGGCCGCGGACTCCACCAGCGCCTGCAGCGCGGGGTCGTCGGCCGCACCGCCGCAGCGGTGGCTGGCGACCGAGAGCAGGCGGTCGCGCTCCTGGAGGTGGGGTGGCGCGGTGGGCACGGAGGTGTTCTCGGACCGTCCTGGTCTGTGCTCGAGCCCGCGGCGGGCCTTTCACCCGACCGGCGGGGCGCCGCACCGGCCGGGCCCCGCCGCCCGCGGCGGGGGCCCGGGACCGGGGCCCGCGCTCAGGCCGGGACGCTCTCCAGCGCCTCGGCCAGCAGCGCCGCCGAGCGCAGCCGCTCCTCGGTGTCGCGGGCCTGGTGGGCGATGATGAGCTCGTCGGCGTCGGCGCGGCGGCGGAACTCCTCGACCTGCTCGCGCACCTGCGCGGGCGTGCCCACCGCGGCGCAGGAGAGCATCTGCTGCACGTGCTGCCCGGCGGCCGACGACATCAGCAGGTCGACCTCCTCCTCGGTGAAGGTGCGCCCGCGGCCGACGAGGTTGACCGCGAAGGCGCGGCGCACGTGCTCGAACGCGGCGCGCGCGCTCGCCCCGGTGTCGGCGGCCACGACGTTCAGGCCGGCGATGACGTGCGGGGCGTCGAGGTCCTCGGAGGGCTGGAACTCGCGGCGGTACGTGGCCACGGCGGCCTCGAGGGCCTGCGGGGCGAAGTGCGAGGCGAACGCGTAGGGCAGGCCCAGCGCGGCGGCCAGCCGGGCGCCGAAGAGCGAGGAGCCGAGGATGAACAGCGGCACCGGCGAGCCGGCGGCGGGCACGGCGCTGACGCCGGGGACCAGCGAGCCGCCGGCGAGGTAGGCGCGCAGCTCCTGCACGTCCTGCGGGAACGACTCCGCGGCGGCGGGGTCGCGGCGCAGCGCGTACGTGGTGCGCTCGTCCGAGCCGGGCGCGCGGCCCAGGCCGAGGTCGATGCGCCCGGGGTGGATCGCGGCCAGGGTGCCGAACTGCTCGGCGATGCTCAGCGGGGAGTGGTTGGGCAGCATGACGCCGCCGGCGCCGAGGCGGATGGTGCTGGTGCGCGCGGCGACGTGCGCGATGAGCACGGCGGGCGCGGACGAGGCGATCGTCGGCATGTTGTGGTGCTCGGCGTACCAGACGCGGCGGTAGCCGTGGCGCTCGGCCTGCTGGGCCAGCGCGACGCTGCCCTCGATGCTCTCGCCCGCCGACTGCCCGGGGGCGATGTGGGCCAGGTCGAGGACGGACAGCGGCAGGGACATGGGACGACCTCTCACGGACGGCGCGGTGCACCGCCGGCGGGGAGCGGTGCTCGCTGCGGGCAACCGCCGGGGGGGGGGGGGGGGTGCCCGCGCCCCCCCCCCCGGGGGGCGGGGGGGCTCGGCGGCGGGGGGCGGGGGCCGCGGGGCTTCGCCCGGGCGTGGGGGCGCGGCGGGGCGC
>NZ_JBJLRD010000081.1:0-10942 GCF_050871305.1 Kineococcus gypseus
CCCCCCCCCCCCCCCCCCCGGAGCGCCCCCCCCCCCCCCCCCCGCACCCCCCCCCCCCCCCCCCCCCCCCCCCCCCCCCCCCCCCCCCCCCCCCCCCCCCCCCCCCCCCCCCCCCCCCCCACTCCGCCGCGCCGGGCCGCGCGGCGCACCCGCGCGTGCGCCCCTGCCGCCCCGTAGGGTTCTCCCGGCACACCGGCACCGCGCGCGGTGGCATGAGGAGGACCCATGACGACACTGGACGGCCGCGGGGCCACCGCGGCGTCGGCCAAGGCCGGCGGCCCGGCGACGCCCCCCGAGCGCACCGTCG
The DNA here is from genome assembly GCF_050871305.1 of Kineococcus gypseus. NCBI lineage: Bacteria > Bacillati > Actinomycetota > Actinomycetes > Kineosporiales > Kineosporiaceae > Kineococcus > Kineococcus gypseus. The sequence continues at coordinate 308 of NZ_JBJLRD010000081.1, forward strand.
GCCAGCTCGTGGCCGACGCCACCAAGGACGTCTCCGAGCTGGTGCGCTACGAGGTCGCGCTCGCCAAGGCGGAGATCACCGCCGACGTCAAGAACGGCGCCCTGGGCGGCGGGCTGTTCGCCGTCGCCGGCGTCTTCGGCTTCGTGGCCTTCGTCTTCCTGGGCGTCACCGTCGCCCAGGCCCTGCACGAGGGCGCCGGGTGGCCGCTGTGGCTGTCCTTCCTCGTCGTGGCCGTCGCCATGCTGCTGGTCGCCGGCGCGCTGGCCGCGGTCGGCTTCGGGCGCGTGAAGAAGGTCGGCCCGCCGCGGCGCACCATCCGCTCCACGAAGGAGACGATCGCGGTGGTCAAGGCCGCCGCCTCCGGCGAGCCGGTCACCAAGACGATCCCGGGCACCCCCGCCGAGCGCGCGAGCATCGGGCGCTGACGCGGCCCGCCGTGGCCGCACCCGCCACCGACGTCTCCGCGGTCCTCGTCGAGGGCCCGTGGCGTCACCGCCTGGTCGCGGCCCACGGCGCCCGCTTCCACGTCGCCGAGCTGGGCAGCGGCCCGCTGGTGCTGCTCCTGCACGACTTCCCGCAGTTCTGGTGGGCCTGGCGCGCCCAGCTCGTCGCCCTGGCGGCGGCCGGCTACCGCGCGGTGGCCATGGACCTGCGCGGCTACGGCGCCAGCGACAAGCCGCCGCGCGGCTACGACACGCCCACCTCCGCGGCCGACGCGGCCGCGCTCGTGCGCGCGCTGGGCGAGCGCGACGCGGTCGTCGTCGGCCACGGCGTCTCGGGCCGCACGGCCTGGGCGCTGCCCTCCCTGCACCCCGGCCAGGTGCGGGCGGTCGCCGTGGTCGGCGCCGCCCACCCCCTGGTGACGCACCGAGTGCTGCTGGACCGGCTGCGCGGTGGGGGTCCCGACGGCGCGCGCGGCTCCCTGGGCACCACGGCCGCCGCGCTGGCCCGCCAGCTGCCGGTGCTGCCCGAGCGCCGGCTCGTGCACGGCGACGGCGTCGAGCGGGTGCTGCGCTCGCGCTCGGCGCCCGGCTGGCCGCACCCGCGGGACGTCGAGCGCTACGCGCAGGCGGTGCGGGTGCCGTTCGTGGCGCACTCGGCGCTGGAGCACCACCGCTGGGCGGCGCGCTCGGCGGTGCGCGCCGACGGCCGGCGCTTCGCCGCGGCCCTGCGCGCGGGCACGCGCGTGCCGGTGCTGCAGGTGCGCGGCGAGCTCGACCCCACCGTCGGGCCGGCGGCCCTGGCCGCCTCCGGGCGCTACGCGCACGGCCCGCACCGCGTCGTGCAGGTGCCCGGGGCGGGGCACTACGTGCCCGAGGAGGCCCCCGAGCGCCTCACCGGCGTCCTCACCGGCTGGCTCGCCGGCCTCTGAGCGGCCCGGGGCGCCCCGCGCCGCACGTCACCGCGCGGTGCACGCGCCGCCCCGCGCCGCGCGTCACTCCGCGGTGCACGCGCCGGTGGGCACCGGCCGCGTCGAGGAGCCCGCGGCGGCGAGCACCGCGTCCAGCTCCGCGGGGGTGAGCGCGTAGCCGGTGAACTCGTCGTCCAGGCTCTTGGCGAACACCACGCCCGCCACCCGCCCGTCCTCGGTGAGCAGCGGCCCGCCGGAGTTGCCCGGCTGCACCTGCGAGTACACCGAGTACACCTCGCGCACCACCGGCGCGCTGTCGTAGACGTCGCGGCCCTCGGCGCGCACCACCTGCCGCACCCGTGCGGTGGCCAGCGTGTACGGCCCGTCCAGCGGGAAGCCGGCCACCACGGCGGCGTCCCCGCGCGCCAGCACCGCCGAGCGCGGCAGCGCCTCCACCCGCAGGCCCGGCACGTCGAGCACGGCCAGGTCGCGCGCGGGGTCGTAGGCGACCACCTCGGCCGGGTAGCGCCGCCCCGCGCCCTGCGGCTGCACCAGCGGGCCGTCCACGCCGGCCACGACGTGCGCGTTGGTGACCACGCGCGCCGAGCCGTCCAGGCGCGCGGCGACGAAGCCGCTGCCCTCCAGCCCGCGCCGGCACGCCCCGGCCACCCCGGTGACCTTCACGACGGCGCCCTGCGCGGCGCGCAGCCCCGGCGTGTCCGGCACCGCGGGCGCGGGCGGGTCCACCGGCGCGATCGGCTCGCGCTCCAGGCCGTCGAAGACGCGCGGGAAGCCGGTGGCGCCGGCCGCGGACCACACCCGCCCCACCACGGCGCCGGAGTCGGCGGGCACGGCGGCGTCCACGGCGCCGACCACGCGCGAGCCGGCGACGGCCTCGACGACCGCCGGCAGCGGTGCGGTGCGCGCGGCGCCGGCGACGACCCACACCACCAGCAGCGTGGCCAGCGCCCCCGCCAGGGCGCCCAGCGCGGAGTCGGCCAGGCGCGCCGGGCGCCAGCGCACCCGGCTGCGCAGCCGCGCCGCCAGGGCCGAGAGCAGCACCCGGCCCACCACCGCCAGCACCACGGTGCCCAGCACCACCGCCAGCGTGCGGCGCACCCCGGCCGGCCAGCCGTCGGCCAGGCCGGGCAGCACCAGCACGCCGAGCACCGCCCCGCCCACCAGGCCCACCAGGCCGGCCAGACCCACCAGCAGGCCCTCGCGGTAGCCGGCGGCCAGCTGCGCCAGCAGCAGCGCCACCAGCAGCAGGTCCAGCACCAGCGAGCCGCTCACGCAGCACCGCCGCGGGGGGGCCGGGGTGCGCCGGCCGCACCGGGTGCGCCGGCGGCGCGGCCCAGGGCCTGCTCCAGCGTCAGCTCCACCGGCCGCGGGTCCCCCTCGGGCAGCAGCCCGCCCAGGGCGAGCACCCGCACCAGCACCTCGGCGGTGAAGCCCCACACCAGCAGCCCGCGCACCGCGAACGCCGGGCCGCTGTAGCCGCCCGGCCCGCGCACGCGGTGCACCGCGCCGGCCGCCAGCAGCTCGCCCAGCGGCACCCGCTCCACGCGCGCGACCTCCGCGGCGTCGCGCACCCCCACCGGCGAGGGCGCGCGCCAGTGCGCCACCACGGGCGTCACCGAGTGCTGCGAGTGCGACAGCTCCAGCGGGGGCAGCTGCCCGAGCACGTCGACGCCGGCGGGGTCCAGGCCGGTCTCCTCGGCGGCCTCGCGCAGCGCGGTGGCGGCCGCGGAGGCGTCGGCGGGCTCGCTGCGCCCGCCGGGGAAGGCGACCTGCCCGGAGTGCTGGCGCAGCGTGCCGGCGCGCTCGGTCAGCAGCACCTCCGGCCCGGCGGGGCCGTCCGCGAAGAGCACGAGCACCGCCGCCGGCCGCGCCCGCCCCGCGCCGGCGCCCGGGTCGCGCCGGGCCGGGCCGGCGGCGGTGACGCCCGGCAGCCGCTCGGCCAGCGGACGCAGCCACGCCGGCACCGCGGCGGCGGAGCTCACCGCGCCGCCGCGGCGGGCGGGTCGGCCGGGGGGGCGGCGGGCGGGTCGGCGGGCGGTCCGGCGGGCGGGTCGGCGGGCGGGTCGGCGGGCGGGGCGGTGGGCAGGACGGGCGCGCGCGGGGGCACCGGCCCGCGCACCAGCGCCGCCGCGCGCACCGGGTCGGTCTCGCCGGTGCCGTACGAGGGGCACAGCCGCGCCACCGCGCACGCCCCGCACGCCGGCTTGCGGCTGTGGCAGGTGCGCCGCCCGTGGAAGATCATGCGGTGGTTGAACATCGTCCAGCCGCGGCGCTCGATGAGCTGCGCCAGGTCGGCCTCGACCTTCACCGGGTCCTCGTGGCGGGTGAAGCCCAGCCGGCGCGACAGGCGCCCCACGTGGGTGTCCACGGTCAGCCCCGGCACGCCGAAGGCGTCGCCGAGCACGACGTTGGCGGTCTTGCGCCCCACCCCGGGCAGGCGCACGAGGTCCTCCAGGCGCCCGGGCACCCGCCCGCCGTGCTCGGCCACCAGCGCCGCCGACAGCCGCAGCAGCGCGTCGGCCTTGGCGCGGAAGAAGCCCGTGGGCAGCACCACGGCCTCCAGCTCGGCGCGCTCCGCGCCGGCGAGGTCCACCGGCTCGGGCCAGCGCGCGAACAGCGCCGGGGTCACCGTGTTCACGCGCGCGTCGGTGCACTGCGCCGACAGGACCGTGGCGACCAGCAGCTGGAACGGGGTGGTGAAGTCCAGCTCGCAGTGGGCGTCCGGGTAGCGCTCCGCCAGCAGGCGGTGCACCTTGCGGGCGCGGCGGGTGCGGGCCAGCGGGCTCTCGGCGTCGGCGTCGAGGGCGGCCCGGGGCGTGCTGCTCACGGCGACGAGGTTACGTCCCGCCCCCGACCCCGCCCGGCGCCGGCGACGATCGCCCCCTCGTGCCAGCACCCGACCGCGGCCCCGCCGCACCCCCCACCACCGCGCCCGTCGGCCCGAGCGGCGTCGGCCCGAGCGGCGTCGGCCCGAGCGGCGCGCTCACGGCGGTGCTCGTGGACCGCGAGCTGCGCGAGCTGCCCCTGCCGGCGCTGCGCCGGCGCCGCGAGCTGCTCGTGGAGGAGGTGCGCCGCGCCGGGCACTGGACGCGCCTGGTGCGCGCGCGCCGCGACCTGCTCGTGGCGGCCACCGTGGGCGCGGACGCGCTGGCGGTGCCGGTGGAGGCCGGCGCGCACGGCGGCCCGCTGGAGGCGCACCTGGCCGCCGAGCTGCCCGCGCCGCGCGAGGGGCTGCCGCCGGTGGCCGACCCCAACCGAGCCCTGCGCGGCCTGGTGCTCACCGACGCCGCCGCCGGCGGGGCGGTGGAGGAGCTGCGCGCGCTGGCGGTGGCCGCGCGCCGCCTGGGCGCCTACGAGGACGCCCTGGAGGCGGAGCTGGAGCTGGTCACCGACGTGCTCGTCCAGCGCTACCGCGAGCTGGTCGGCCCGCCGGCACCCGCTGCACCCGGCGCGCGCGGGGTGGTTGCGGCACAATGATCCCCGGCGCGCCCACCCCGGTCGCGCAGCCGCACGGGGAGGTCTGTCGGTGGAGCACGCGCAGGGCGAGGGCGTCGCGGACGCCGAGGGCCTGGGGGACGTCGTCCGCCGGGCGCCGCTGTTCGCGGGCCTCGACGAGGAGGCGGCCGGTGAGCTGCTGAAGTCGATGGAGCGCGTGCACCTCGAGCGCGGCGAGCAGCTCTTCGCCGAGGGCGACCCGGGCGACCGGGTGTACGTGGTCAACAGCGGCAAGATCAAGCTGGTGCGCCGCTGGCCCGACGGGCGCGAGAACCTCCTGGCGGTCATGGGGCCGGGGGAGATGTTCGGCGAGCTGTCGCTGTTCGACCCGGGCCCGCGCACCAGCTCGGCGCGCGCGGTCTCCGAGGCGGACCTCATCGCCCTGCAGCACGACGACATGATGGCCTGGCTCACGCGCCGCCCCGAGGTGGCCAAGCACCTGCTGCAGGCGCTGGCGCAGCGCCTGCGCCGCACGAACGTCACCCTGGCCGACCTCGTCTTCACCGACGTGCCCGGCCGCGTCGCCAAGGCGCTGCTGGACCTCTCGCGCCGCTTCGGCCGGCCCATCGCCGACGGGCTGCTCGTGGCGCACGACCTCACCCAGGAGGAGCTGGCGCAGCTGGTCGGCGCCTCGCGCGAGACGGTGAACAAGGCGCTGGCGGACTTCGCCTCCCGCGGCTGGCTGCGCCTGGAGGCGCGCGCGGTGGTCCTGCACGACATCGAGCGCCTGACCCGCCGGGCCCGCTGAGCCCGCCGGGCGCTCAGCCCGCTGGGCGCTCAGCCAGGCAGGTCCACGCCCAGGTGGGCCAGCTGCGCGCGCACCGACATCCGCGCGGCGTCGGCCAGGGTGCCGCGCAGCTGCCCGCGCCCGGCGCCGTAGACGGCGCCGACGACCGCGTCGACGTCGCCGGCGCCGGCGTCCACGGCCGCGCGCACCTGCTCCAGGCGCTCGAGGCGGTGCTCGAGCTGCTCCTGCAGCACCGCGCGCGCCCCGGTGCGCGCCGGCCCGTGCCCGGGCAGCAGCGCCCCCAGCGGCCCGGCCGTGTCGAGCGCGAGCAGCCGGTGCAGCGAGGACAGGTACGAGGCGAGGTCGCCGCCGGGGGCCAGCACGGTGCTGCCGCGGCCCAGGACGGTGTCGCCCGTGAGCAGCGAGCGCTCCTCCTCCACGAGCAGGCACACGGAGTCGGCGGTGTGCCCGGGGGTGCGCAGCACCCGCAGGCCGAGGTCCTGCGCGGTCAGGACGGCGTCGTCGGGGGCGTCGTGGGCGAGCAGCACGTCGGGGGAGCCGGCGGCCGCGGCGAAGGCGCCCACCCCGGCGGCGTGGTCGTGGTGGTGGTGGGTGGTCACCACCAGGGCGCAGCGCAGGCCGCGCCCGACCAGGTGCGCCAGGACCGCGTCGCGGTGCGCGCCGTCGTCCGGGCCGGGGTCGACGACGACGGCCTCGCCGGCGCCGGGCGCGGCCAGCACCCACGTGTTGGTGCCGTCCAGCGTCATCGGCCCGCGGTTGCCGGCGAGCACGCAGGCGGCGCGGCCGGTGACCGGCCCGCCCGCCCACGGCTCGCGGCGCGCGGGGCTCAGCTGCGCACCCGCACGGTGACCTCGACCTCCACGGGGGAGTCCAGGGGCAGCACCGCCACGCCCACGGCGCTGCGGGCGTGGCGCCCGGCGTCGCCGAAGACCTGCCCGAGCAGCTCGCTGGCGCCGTTCGCCACGGCCGGCTGGCCGGTGAACGCCGGGTCGCTGGCCACGAAGACCACGACCTTGACGACGGCCTCGACCTCGTCGAGGCCGCCGGCCGCCTCCGCGGCGGCCGCCAGGGCGTTGAGCGCGCACGTGCGCGCCAGGTCGGCGGCCGTGATCGGGTCGACCAGCCCGTCGCCCTGCCCGACCTTGCCCGTCAGCGGCAGCACGCCGCCGGTGGAGGGCAGCTGGCCGGAGGTGTGCACCAGGTCGCCGGTGCGCACCGCGGGCACGTAGGCGGCCACGGGGGCCGGCACCGCCGGCAGGACCAGGCCGAGCGCGGCGAGGCGCTCGGAGGGCGTGGGCGCGCTCACGCGCCGGTGGGGCGCTTGAGGTAGGCGACCAGGCCGTTGCCGTCGGGGCCGGTCACCACCTGCACGAGCTCCCACCCGTCGGACCCCCACTGGTCGAGGATCTGCTTCGTCGCGTGGACGATCAGCGGGACGGTCGCGTACTCCCAGGTGGTCATGGGCGCCACCGTAGCGGGGCGCCCGGGGGCCGGGGCCCGGACGTCGGTGTCCGGGGCCCGGCCCGTCGGGGACCTGCCGCGCGGTGACCGGCGCCGGGGTCAGACGGCGCGCAGGACGTCCTCGTCCACGCCGTCCACGCCGTGCACGCCGTCCGGCGCGCTGGTGCCCGAGCCGGTCACGGTGCCGGCGGCGGTGGCCAGGTGCGCGTCGCGCGCGGCCTCCAGCAGCCGGCGCCACGAGCCCACGTTCGGGCGGCGCTTGAGCAGGGCGCGCCGCTCCCGCTCGGTCATGCCGCCCCACACGCCGAACTCCACGCGGCTGTCGAGCGCGTCGGCGAGGCACTCGGTGCGCACCACGCACCCGCCGCAGATCGTCTTGGCGCGGTTCTGCGCCGAGCCCTGCACGAACAGCTCGTCGGCCGACGCGGACTTGCACGCACCGCGGCTGGCCCACTCCAACGTCCACACCATCGACGGTCCCTCCCGTCACGCCCCCTCGCGGACCACCGCGCGGCGGTGGTTCCCCCCGGAGGGGACGACCCTGTGAATCCCCCTGAACGCCCAGTGGCGGGCGCTGAAGGAGCGTAAGTTGGCCCGGCGTCCCGGCGTCAGAGCCATTCGGGAGCAATCCACCTAGTCCGTCCGGACTAGTCGGCGACCCCGGGCGCGCACGGCGTCCCCCTGCGGGGGGCACCCCCGGGCGGCCCGCGCCCGCCGGCACCTCCGGCCGCCGGCACCTCCGGCCGCGCGCCCCGCCGCGTCCCCGCGCGCTGCGGCACGGCCCCCGGGCCGGGTGGCGATCGGGTCACGATCGTGCGGAGCGCTCGTGGAGGTGCCCGGAGCGGGCGGACCTGTCGCCGGCGCCACGTACCCTGCTGGTATGGCGCCTGGTTCCCCGCACCGCCCCCTGCTCCGGCTGCTCGGCGCGTTCACGGCGGTCAGCGCAGCCGCCGGCGTGCTCGCGGCCGGCCTGGTGGTGCCGGCGGTCGCGGCCACGGGCGGCGCCGCCCGCCTGGGCGTGGACGTCTTCAACGAGCTGCCCGCCGAGCTGGGCGACCAGGAGCTGTCCGAGGCCACCACGATCCTGTGGCGCGACAACACGGTCATGGCGCGCGTCTACGACCAGAACCGCTCGGTGGTCGCCTTCGACCAGATCGCCCCGGTCATGCGCGACGCCATCGTCGCCATCGAGGACGACCGCTTCTACGAGCACGGCGCCGTGGACGTGCGCGGCATCGCCCGCGCGCTGGTGAGCAACGCCGGCGGCGGCGGCACCCAGGGCGCCTCCACCCTGACGCAGCAGTACGTCAAGAACGTCCTGGTCGAGCAGGCGGTGGAGGAGGGCGACGCCGAGGCCGCCGCGGCCGCCGTGGAGGCCGACGGCATCGACGGCTACGCCCGCAAGCTGCGCGAGATGAAGCTCGCCGTGGGCGTGGAGAAGGAGATGTCCAAGGACGACATCCTCGCCGGCTACCTGAACATCGCCTACTTCTACAACAACGTGTACGGCATCGAGGCCGCGGCGCAGTTCTACTTCTCCAAGCCCGCCGCGGAGCTGACGCTGCCGGAGGCCGCGCTGCTGGCCGGGCTGGTGAAGAACCCCGCCGGCTACGACCCCATCGACAAGGGCGAGGCGGCGGTGGGGCGGCGCAACGTCGTCCTGGACCGCATGCTGCAGGTCGGCAAGATCGACCAGGCCACCCACGACGCGGCCGTGGCCGCGCCGCTGGAGCTGCGGCTGCAGCGCTCGCGCCAGGGGTGCCTGTCGGCCGGGCCGGCGGCCTACTTCTGCGACTACGTCACCCACGTCGTCGCCCAGGACCCCACCTTCGGCGCCACCGTCGAGGAGCGTGAGGACCTGCTGCGCCGCGGCGGCCTGACCATCCGGACCACCCTCGACCCGAACGTGCAGCGCATCGCCCAGGACGCCGTCAACGCCGGTGTGAACCCCGGGCAGGCCGTGCGCACGGCCACGTCGGTCGTCGAGCCGGGCACGGGCAGCATCCTGGCGATGGCGCAGAACACCACGTACTCGCCCGACGAGGACGTCGTGGGCCAGACCACGCTGAACTACAACGTCAGCAAGGACATGGGCGGCGGCAACGGCTTCCAGCAGGGCTCCACCTTCAAGGCGTTCACCCTGGCCACCTGGCTCAAGGCCGGCCGGTCGCTGAACTCCGTGGTCGCCTCGCCGAGCTCGGGCAACGACCCCTTCAGCGCGTTCACCGCCTGCGGGCAGAAGCTGCGGGGCCCCAGGTACGAGTACTACAACTCCGAGTCCCGCAGCTCCGGGTCCATGACGGTGCGCCAGGCGACGGCGGCGTCGGTCAACACGGCGTTCGTCTCCATGGAGAAGCAGCTCGACATCTGCGACATCACCGCCACCGCGCAGTCGCTCGGCGTGTACAAGGCGGCGCCGACGAAGAACTTCCTCACCGGCGAGGTCAACCGCGACCTCGACCAGAACCCGTCGATGACGCTGGGCACGAACCTGGTGACGCCCCTGTCCGTGGCGGGCGCCTACGCCGCCTTCGCCGCCGAGGGCCTGTTCTGCCGGCCCACCGCCATCGAGGCCGTGTACGACACGAGCGGCGCGCCGCTGCCGGTGCCGTCCCCGGACTGCAAGCAGGTGCTCGACCCCAACGTCGCCCGCAACGTCACCGAGGCCCTCGAGGGCGGCTGGACCAGCGGCACCGCCCGCGGGGTCGAGCGCATCGGCAGGCCGGTGGCCAGCAAGACGGGCACCACCAACGACAGCGCGGACACCTGGTTCGCCGCCTACACCCCGCAGCTCGCCTCGGCGGTGTGGGTCGGGCACGCCAACGGCACGAGGTCGCTGAACCGCGAGCGCATCAACGGCCGCCGCTACCGCACGGTCTTCGGCGCCACGATCGCCGGCCCCATCTGGGCGAACACCATCGGCCCGGCCTCCCAGGCGCTGAACCTGCCGGTGCGCGGCTTCACCCCCGGTTCCGACGCGGGCCTGAGGACCACCACCACCGACGGGCGGCTGCGCGTGCCCAACGTCGTCGGCCGCAGCGTCTCCTCCGCCACCGCCGCCCTGGAGGCCGCCGGCTTCGACGTGCAGGTGTCCCGGCGGCGGGTCACCTCCAGCTCCGTGGCCGCCGGCCTGGTGGCCCAGCAGAGCGCCCGCTCCGCCGAGGCGGGAGCCACGATCACCCTGGTGCGCAGCGCCGGTGCCCCCGCGCCGGAGCCCGAGCCGGAGCGCAGCACCCCGGCGCCCGCGCCCAGCACCTCCGCGCCGGCGCCCGCCCCGGAGCAGCCGGCCCCGCCCGCCCCGGCGGCCCCGGCCGCGGACACCACGCCCGCCGCCGCCGACGCCGCGCAGCTCCAGCTGCCCGACGTCGAGGAGCTGCGCTCCCTGCTGCCGACGCCGGGCGCCGAGGGCTGACGGCCCCAGGGCCTGCGGTCCGCGAGGACCGACGACGACGGGGGGGGGGGGGGGGGGGGGGGCCCCCGCGGGGGGGCGGGGGGGGGGGGGGGGGGGGGGGGGGGGGGGGGGGGGGGGCGGGGGGGGGGGGGGTGGCGGCGGCGGGCG
>NZ_JBJLRD010000082.1:0-10532 GCF_050871305.1 Kineococcus gypseus
CGCCGCCCGCCCCCCCCCCGGGGGCGGTGCGGCTCGTCGCGCCCCCGCGCGCGGCCGGGGCGGCGGCCGGCGGGGCGACGGGCGGGCGGGGCGCCGCCCGCGCGGCGCTGGCGGCGACGGGCGGCGCGGTGCTCCTGACCGGCCTGCTCGTGCTGCGGCGCCGGCGCGGCGCCACGGCGCTGCTGGTGCTCACCGCCGTGGCGGCCGTGCTGGCCTCCACCGCGGTGCAGCACGCTCGCGCCACCACCGGCGACCTGCCCCGCTGGGGAGCGCAGCGCGCCGTCGCCCGCGCCGTCGCCGAGGTGCGCTCCGACCCGCGCCCGCTGCGCTCCGCGCGCGCCGGCGCACCGGCCCGGGTGGCGGTGGACGTGCACCTGACGGCGGTGCTGGTGCGCGGGCGGCACCTGGACGTCGCCGCGCCCGCGACCGTCTTCGCCGACGCCGCCACCTGGCGGGCCGCCGTCGGCAGCCGGGTGCGCCTGAGCGCCCGGCTGGCGCCGGCCGAGCCGGGGGAGCGGGCCGCGGTGCTGCTGCACGCGCGCGGCGCGCCGCGGCCCGTGGCGGCCCCCGGCGCCGTGCACCGCGCCGCCGAGCGGCTGCGGGCGGGGCTGCGCGCGGCGTGCGCCGGGCTGCCCGCCGACGCGCGCGGCCTGCTGCCCGGGCTCGTCGTCGGCGACACCTCCGCTCTGCCGCCCGACCTGGAGGCGGCCATGCGCGCGGTGGGGCTGAGCCACCTGACGGCGGTCAGCGGCGCGAACACCACCCTCGTCGTCGGTGCCCTGGTGCTCGTGGCCTCCCGGCTGGGCCTGGGGCGCCGGCTGCGGCTGCTGGCCGCCGGTGCCGGGCTGGTCGGCTTCGTCGTGCTCGCCCACCCGGAGCCGAGCGTGCTGCGCGCCGCCGTCATGGGCGCGGTGGGGCTGGCCGGGCTGCTGGCCGGGCGACCCGCGCGGGGGGTGCCGGTGCTGGCCGGCGCGGCGCTGGTGCTGCTGGTGGCCGACCCGTGGCTGGCGCGCGAGGTCGGCTTCGCGCTGTCGGTGCTGGCCACCGCCGGGCTGCTGCTGCTGGCCCGCCCGTGGGCGCAGCGCCTGCACGGCGCCGGGGTGCCGCGCGCGCTCGCCACCGCCGTGGCCGTGCCCGCGGGGGCGCAGGCGGTGTGCGGGCCGGTGGTGGTGCTGCTCACACCGTCGGTGCACCCGCTGTCGCTGCCGGTCAACGTCCTGGTGGCGCCCGCCGTCGCCCCGGCCACCGTGGTGGGGCTGGTGGCCACGCTCGTGGCGGCCGCGTGGCCGGCCGCGGCGGCGGTGGTGGTCCTGCCCGCCGGCCTGGCCACGCAGTGGGTCGCGCTCGTGGCGCGGCGCGCGGCGGACGTCCCGCTCGCCGTGCCGCTGCCCGCCGGCGCGGCCGGTGCCGCGGTCGTGGCCGCCGGCACGGTGCTCGCGGTCCTGGCCGCCGCGGCGGTGCTGCGCGCCCGGCGCGCCGGGCCGGGCCGGCGCCGGGCGCTGGCGGCCGCGCTCGTCGCGGTGCTGGCCGCCGCGGTGCTGGTGCGCTGCGCGCCGCGCTGGGGCGGGCCCACCGGGCCGTGGCCGGCGCCGGACTGGCTCGTGGTCGCCTGCGACGTCGGGCAGGGCGACGCGCTCGTGCTGCGCTCGGGGGACCGCTCGGCGGTCCTGGTGGACGCCGGTCCCGACGCGGAGCTGGTCGACGGCTGCCTGCGGCGGCTGGGCGTGCGGCGCCTGGACGCGGTGGTGCTCACCCACCCGCACGCCGACCACGTCGACGGCCTGCCCGGCGCCCTGCGCGGTCGCGCGGTCGGGCGGGTGCTGGTCTCCCCGCTGCCCGTGCAGCCGGCCTCCCGGCGCGTGGCCGAGGCCGCCGCCGCGGCCGGGGTGCGCCCGGTGCCGGCCGCCGCGGGGCTCGCCGGGGTGAGCGGGCGGGTGGCCTGGACCGTCCTGGCGCCGACCGCCGCCGTCGCCGGCACCCGGGCGCCGGACTCCTCGCAGGTCAACGACGCCAGCGTCGTCCTGCTCGCCGAGGTCGCCGGGGTGCGGGTGCTGCTGACCGGCGACCTGGAGCCGGACGCGCAGCGCCGGCTGCTGCGCACCGCCGGCTCCTGGCCCGGCGGCCCGCTCGTCGACGTCGTCAAGGTGGCCCACCACGGCTCCGCGCGCCAGGAGCCGCAGCTGTACGCGGCGCTGCGGGCGCGCGTGGCGCTGGTGCCGGTGGGCGCCGTCAACGACCACGGCCACCCGGCCGCGCCCACCCTGGCGCTGCTGGACTCGCTGGGGGCGCGGACCCTGCGCACCGACCGCGACGGCGACGTGGCGGTGGCCGGCGCCGCCGGGCGGCTGCGCACGCTGGTGCGCGGGCCCGACCCGCGCGAGGCCGCGCGGCGCGCGCGGTACTCCGGCGGGTGAGGGACGGGACGGCCGTGTCCGGCACGGCTGGCAGGCTGTCGCCGTGCCCAGCAGGACCACCCCCGCCCGCGCGGCGAAGAAGCCGGCCGCCCCGGCGCCGTCCCCGCACGACGTCGAGCCGGCGCCCGTCGTGCTGCTCACCGGCGCCGAGGACCACCTGGCCGACCGGGCGCTGACGGCGCTGCTGGCGCGGCTGCGCGAGCGCGACCCGGCCTTCGAGCGCACCGACGTCGCCGCCGCCGCCTACCAGAAGGGCCAGCTGGCCACCTGGACGTCGCCGTCGCTGTTCGACGAGCAGTCCCTCGTCCTCGTCGACGGCGTCGACGCGGCCACCGACGCCTTCGTCGAGGACGTCCTGGAGTACCTGGCCGCGCCGTCCGAGAGCGCGGTGCTGGTGCTGCGCCACCGCGGCGGCAACCGCGCGCGCCGGGTGCTGGAGGTCGCGCGCAGCACCCCCGGGGCGGTGGAGGTGCCCTGCCAGCCGCTCAAGCGCGACCAGGAGAAGGTGGACCTGGTGCTGGCCGACGCCCGCCGGGCGCGCCGGCGCATCGACGTCGAGGCCGCCCGGGCGCTGGTGGCCGCCCTCGGCGGCGACCTGGGCGAGCTCTCGGCCGGCCTGGACCAGCTGCTCACCGACACCGAGGGCACGGTCACCGAGGCCGACGTGCACCGCTACCACTCGGGGCGGCGCGAGGCGACGGGCTTCGAGGTGGCCGACGCGGCCGTGGCCGGCGACGCCGGGCGGGCGCTGGCGCTGGTGCGCCACGCGGAGGCGACCGGCGTGCCGGCCGTCGTGGTGGTCGCCGCCCTGGCCTCGCGGCTGCGCCAGCTCGCCCGGGTGGCGGCCGCCCGCGGGCGCAGCGCCGACGTCGCCCGCGACCTGGGCATGGCGCCGTGGCTGGTGGACAAGGTGCGCCGGGAGGTGCAGGGGGTGGCGCCGGAGGGCTTGGCCCGGGCGATCCAGGCCGTCGCCGCCGCCGACCACGCCGTCAAGGGCGGCGGCGGCGACGGCGCCTTCGCCCTGGAGCGGGCCGTGCGGGTCACCGCCGAGGCGCGCGAGCGCTGAGCCCCCCGTCGAGCCCCTGGGCGGCGCCGCCGCCCGGCGACGGCCCGGCCACGACCAGGCGACGGCCCGGGACGGCCCGGGGACGACGGAGGGCCGGGTCCCGCGGGGACCCGGCCCTCCGGTGGGGCCTGCGCTCAGGCGGCGGAGCCGACCTTGGCGGCGGTGCGGGCGATCGCCGACTTGCGGTTGGCGGCCTGGTTCTTGTGGATGACGCCCTTGCTCACGGCCTTGTCGAGCTTGCGGGTCGCGTGCTTGAGCGCGGTCTGCGCCTTCTCGGCGTCGCCGGAGGCGGCGGCCTCGCGCAGGGCGCGCACGGCGGTGCGCAGCTCCGACTTGACGGCCTTGTTGCGCAGGCGCGCCTTCTCGGCGGTGATGATGCGCTTCTTCTGGGACTTGATGTTCGCCACGGGGCGTCCGTCTCCTTGCGGTCGAGCTGGTCGGTGTCAGAGGGCGGCCGGGACACCTGGACTCCGGCGTGGGGGACCGGTGGTGAGGGTGATCGGCCGTGACCTCCGCACGAGGAGGCGAAGGCGTCGTCCAGGTTACCAGGGGGCGCGGCCTCGGCCGGACCGGTGAGGGGCGCTGCGCGCGTAACCCCCCGGAAACGTGGGGTCCCTAGGGTCCGGGGCGTGGTCGACGTCTTCGAGGGCTACCGGGACTCCCCGGCCGGGTCCGCCGCGCGCCGGGCGGTGGACGAGATGCTGGGGCTCGACGGGGCGCCGCGCCCCGAGTGGGCCGCGCTCTTCACCGCCCTGCGCGACCTGCCCGCCACCGAGCTGCTGGCGCGTGCCGACCAGCTGGCCAGCACCTTCCTGGACCGCGGGGTGACCTTCGACTACGCCGGCGAGGAGCGCCCCTTCCCGCTGGACGTGGTCCCGCGCATCATCGAGGCCCAGCAGTGGGCCGTCGTCGAGCGCGGCGTGGCGCAGCGGGTGCGGGTGCTGGAGGCGTTCCTGGCCGACGTGCACGGGCCGATGCAGGTGGTGCGCGACGGCGTGGTGCCGCGCCGGGTGATCACCTCCTCCAGCCACTTCCACCGCGCCGCGGTGGGCGTCGAGCCCCCCGGCGGGGTGCGCGTGCACGTGGCCGGCATCGACCTGGTGCGCGACGAGCACGGCGACTTCCGCGTGCTGGAGGACAACGTGCGCGTGCCCAGCGGGGTCAGCTACGTGCTGGAGAACCGCCAGGCGATCACCCAGGTGCTGCCCGAGGCGCTGCAGGCGCACCGGGTGCAGCCGGTGGCCGACTACCCGCGCACGCTGCTGGCGGCGCTGCGCGCGTGCGCCCCCGAGGGCGTGGACGACCCGACCGTGGTGGTGCTCACGCCCGGCGTCTACAACTCCGCGTACTTCGAGCACTCCCTGCTGGCGCGTGCGATGGGCGTGGAGCTGGTCGAGGGCCGCGACCTGGTCTGCCGCGGCAACCGCGTGCACATGCGCACCACGGCCGGGGACCGCCGCGTGGACGTGGTCTACCGCCGCGTGGACGACGAGTTCCTGGACCCGGTGCACTTCCGCCGCGACTCGGTGCTCGGCTGCGCCGGCATCCTCAACGCTGCGCGCGCGGGCGGGGTGAGCATCGCCAACGCCGTCGGCAACGGGGTGGCCGACGACAAGCTCGTCTACACGTACGTGCCGGACCTGGCGAAGTACTACCTCGGCGAGGAGCTGGTGCTGGGCAACGTGCCCACCTACCGCATGGACGTGCCCTCCGAGCGCGAGGAGGCCCTGGACCGCCTGGCCGAGCTCGTCGTGAAGCCGGTGGACGGCTCCGGCGGCAAGGGCATCGTGGTGTGTCCCGACGCCTCCCCCGGGGAGCTGGCGCAGCTGCGCGCGCGGGTGCTGGCCGACCCGCGCGGGTGGATCGCCCAGCCGGTCGTGGCGCTGTCGACGGTGCCGACGCTGGCCGGGGCGAGCCTGCGCCCGCGGCACGTGGACCTGCGCCCCTTCGCCGTCAACGACGGCACCACCGTGCGGGTGCTGCGCGGCGGGCTGACCCGGGTGGCGCTGCGGGAGGGCTCGCTGGTGGTCAACTCCAGCCAGGGCGGCGGCTCGAAGGACACCTGGGTGCTGGCCGCGGACGACGAGGCCGTGGCCGCGGCGGACGAGCCGGCGCCGGTGCGCCCGGCGGAGGTCGCGGACGGGCACCACCTGGCCGACCGCGGCCCCGGCGGCGCCGAGCGCGGCCACCGCCCGGGCGAGCAGGAGCAGCAGCAGCAACAGCAGCGGGTGCGGCCGGCGCGGCGCGGCGGCGGGCGGGCGGTGGCGGGGTGCTGAGCCGCATCGCGGAGTCGCTGTTCTGGATCGGGCGCTACGTGGAGCGGGCCGACTCCACCGCGCGCATCCTCGACGTGCACGTCGAGCACACCCTGGCCGACCCGTGGATCGACGAGTCCGCGGTCTCGCGCTCCCTGCTGAGCGTCATGGGCACCCCCGTGGAGGACGGCGCGCGCGCCGGCCGGCGCGAGCTGCTGGAGGTCCTCGCGCACGACCCGCTGAGCCCCAGCTCGATCACCGGCGCCCTGGGCGCGGCGCGCGAGAACGCCCGCCGGGCGCGCGAGACCGTCTCCTCGGACATGTGGGAGAGCCTGAACACGACGTGGAACGCGCTGGCGTCGGGGCGCTGGCGGGCGGTGGCCGCCCCCCGCTTCTTCGCCTGGGTGCGCGAGCGCACCGCCGTCGTCAACGGACTGGTCGACGCGACGATGAGCCGCGACGACTCCTGGCAGTTCTTCGTGCTGGGCCGCTCCCTGGAGCGCGCCGACATGACCGCGCGCCTGGTGGACACCCGCGCGGTGCCCGGGGTGGGCGCGCAGTGGCCGCTGCTGCTGCGCTCGACGGGGGCGTACGAGGCCTTCCTGCGCGCCTACCGCGGCTCGAGCACCGGTGCGGCCGGGGAGGTGCACGCCGCGGAGTTCCTGCTGCTGGACCGCCTCTTCCCGCGCTCGGTCGTGCACGCGCTGGAGAGCGCCGAGGCGTGCCTCGAGGCGCTGGAGCCGCAGCCGCGCCGGGCCGGCTACGCCGCCGACGCGCGCCGGGTGCTGGGCCGGGCGCGCACTCGGCTGGAGTTCTCCAGCCCCGAGCAGCTGCTGGAGGACCTGCACGCGCAGATGCGCGCGGTGCAGGAGGCGTGCTCGCAGGCCTCGCTCGCCGTCGGCGAGCGGTTCTTCCCGCTCGCGGGAGCGGTGTCCTGGACGGCGGGGAGGTCGTGATGCGGCTGCGCATCGTGCACGAGACGACGCACACCTACGACGGCGACGTCGTCGCCAGCTTCAACGAGGCGCGCGTGACGCCGCTGACCACGCCGCACCAGACGGCGCTGGACTCGCGGCTGGAGGTCGTCCCGGCCGCGGCGACGACGCGCTACTGGGACTACTGGGGCACCCACGTGACCGCGTTCGACCTGCACGTGCGCCACCGCCGGCTGGTGACGACGGCCACGAGCCTGGTGGAGACCGACCGGCGCCCGGACCGCCACGCGGCGCGGCCGCTGTCGTGGTCGGACCTGCGCGCCGACGCCCTGGTCGACGAGCTGGCCGAGCTGCTGGCGCCCACGCCGCGCACCGCCCCGCCGGACGGGTTCGCCGACGCGGTGCGCGAGCTGGTCGGGGGCGCGGACCCGCGCGAGGCGGCGCACCGGCTGTGCGCGTGGGTGCACGACGAGGTGGGGTACGTGCCCGGCGCCACCGGCGTGCACGCCACCGCCCAGGAGTCGTGGGACCTGCGCCGCGGGGTGTGCCAGGACATCGCCCACCTGGCGCTGGCCGGGCTGCGCGGGCTGGGCGTGCCGGCGCGCTACGTCTCCGGCTACCTGCACCCGCACCCGGACCCGGCCACCGGCGAGGAGGTGGCGGGGGAGAGCCACGCCTGGATCGAGTTCTTCGACGGCGCCTGGACCGGCTGGGACCCCACGAACGACTGCGCCGTGGGCGACCGGCACGTGGTGGTGGCCCGCGCCCGCGACTACTCCGACGTCAGCCCCCTGCGCGGGGTGTACTCCGGGCCGCCGTCGTCGGTGCGCGCGCGGGTGCTGGTCACGCGCCTGGCCTGAAGCGCCCGGCCGGTCCGCTCGGCCCCCGGCGGCGGGTCGGCCCCCGGCGGCGGGTCAGCTCCCGGCGGCCGGGCGGCGCGCGCGGCGCCGGTGCAGCACCAGCAGCGGCGCGCCCAGCGCGGCGGCCGGCACCGCGAACGGCAGGACGGCGCCCAGGGCGACGGCCGCGGCGCCCAGCACGCGCAGCAGCGCGCCCCAGCCGGCGGCCAGCCCGCCGGTGAACCCGCCCGGGGCGGCCGCGGCCGCCGCGGGCCCGTCCTCGCGCAGCAAGACCTCCGCGGTGGCCAGCGAGACCTGGTCGGCCAGGGAGCGCTGGCGCGCCTGCAGGGCCTCCAGGTCCGCCTGCCGGCGCGCGATCTCGCCCTCCAGCGCCAGCACGTCCGGGATCGTCGTCGCCTGCGGCAGCCGGGCGCGGAAGGTGGCCAGCACCGCCTGCGCGGAGGTCACGCGGCTGTCCACGTCGGCGACCTCCGCGGTCACGTCCGCGGCGGTGGTGCTGCGCTCGACCTGCCGGCCCAGGGCCGCGACGTCGTCGAGCAGCTGCGCCAGGCGCTCGCCGGGCACCCGCACCGTCAGCCGCGCCGAGCCCGCCCCCTCGCCGCCGCCGGTGCTGCTCGCGGTGACCAGCCCGCCGGCGGCCGCGGCGAGGTCGGCGGCGCGCTCGGCGGCCGCCGCGGCGTCGCCCACCTGCACCGCCAGGGTGGCGGTGGAGACCACCGCGCGCCCGGGCAGCACCCCGCCGGCGAGCGCCCCGTCGGCCGGCGCCGCGGCCGTGGCGTCGGCCGCGGTCACCGCGGCCCCTTGCGCGCCGCTCGCCGCCTCCTGCGCGCCGGCCCCGCCCGCGGCGGGGGCGGCATCGGAGGACCCGGCGCCGGAGCCGCTGCAGGCGCCCAGCGCCAGCGGGAGGGCGAGCAGGAGGGCGGGCAGCGCGCGGCGGGTGGGCGTGCGGGGCATGGCGGGCCTCCCGGTGGTGCGGTCGCCGTGACCGCCCCGCTGGGACGCGCACCGCGCCCGCCCGGTTCCCGCCGCCCGCGTGCGACGATGGGGGTCCACGACCGTGCCGACGAGAGGTGCACCCCGCCCGTGTCCCCGATGGCCGCGAAGCCCCCGGCGCCCGCCTCGACGCCGCCGGAGCTGCTGCGCAACTTCTGCATCATCGCCCACATCGACCACGGCAAGTCGACGCTGGCCGACCGCATGCTGCAGCTGACCGGGGTCGTGGACGAGCGCGCCATGCGCGCGCAGTACCTGGACCGCATGGACATCGAGCGCGAGCGCGGCATCACCATCAAGTCGCAGGCCGTGCGCATGCCCTGGGGCGTCGGCGGCACCGACTACGCCTTGAACATGATCGACACCCCCGGGCACGTCGACTTCACCTACGAGGTCTCCCGCTCGCTGGCCGCGTGCGAGGGCGCGGTGCTGCTGGTGGACGCCGCGCAGGGCATCGAGGCGCAGACCCTGGCGAACCTCTACCTCGCCATGGAGAACGACCTCACGATCATCCCGGTCCTGAACAAGATCGACCTGCCGGCGGCGCAGCCGGAGAAGTTCGCCGAGGAGCTCGCCGGCCTCATCGGCTGCGAGCCGCAGGACTGCCTGCGCGTGTCGGGCAAGACCGGCGTGGGCGTCGAGGCGCTGCTCGACGAGATCGTGCGGCAGGTCCCCGCACCCGTGGGCGACCCCGACGCCCCCGCCCGGGCGATGATCTTCGACTCCGTCTACGACACCTACCGCGGCGTCGTCACCTACGTGCGGGTGATCGACGGTCACCTCTCCCCGCGCGAGCGCATCGCCATGATGTCCACCAGGGCCACGCACGAGCTGCTGGAGATCGGCGTCTCCTCCCCGGAGCCCGCGCCCTCGCAGGGCCTGGGCGTCGGCGAGGTCGGCTACCTCATCACCGGCGTGAAGGACGTGCGCCAGTCCAAGGTCGGCGACACCGTCACCAACGCCGCCAAGCCGTCCACGCAGGCGCTGGGCGGCTACCGCGACCCCAAGCCGATGGTGTTCTCCGGGCTGTACCCGATCGACGGCTCGGACTACCCGCTGCTGCGCGACGCCCTGGACAAGCTCAAGCTCAACGACGCGGCGCTGGTGTACGAGCCGGAGACGTCCGCGGCGCTCGGCTTCGGCTTCCGCATCGGCTTCCTGGGCCTGCTGCACCTGGAGATCGTGCGCGAGCGCCTGGAGCGCGAGTTCAACCTGGACCTGATCTCCACCGCCCCCAGCGTCGTGTACGAGGTGACGATGGAGGACAGGAAGGTCGTCACGGTCACCAACCCCTCGGAGTTCCCCGAGGGCAAGGTCGCCGAGATCCGCGAACCCACCGTGCGCGCCACGGTCCTGGCGCCCAGCGAGTACATCGGCGCCATCATGGAGCTGTGCCAGCAGCGCCGCGGCGAGCTGCTGGGCATGGACTACCTGTCCGAGGACCGCGTCGAGATGCGCTACCGGCTGCCGCTGGCGGAGATCGTCTTCGACTTCTTCGACAACCTGAAGTCGCGCACCCGCGGGTACGCCTCGCTGGACTACGACGTCGACGGCGACCAGGCGGCGGACCTGGTGAAGGTCGACGTGCTGCTGCAGGGCGAGCAGGTCGACGCCTTCAGCGCCATCGTGCACAAGGACAAGGCGTACGCCTACGGCGTGATGATGGCCGGCAAGCTCAAGGAGCTCATCCCGCGCCAGCAGTTCGAGGTGCCCATCCAGGCGGCGGTGGGCGCGCGCATCATCGCGCGCGAGAACGTGCGCGCCATCCGCAAGGACGTCCTGGCCAAGTGCTACGGCGGTGACATCACCCGCAAGCGCAAGCTGCTGGAGAAGCAGAAGGAGGGCAAGAAGCGCATGAAGATGGTCGGCCGCGTGGAGGTCCCCCAGGAGGCGTTCATCGCCGCGCTGTCCTCCGACGCCGCCGGCGACAAGGCCAAGGACAAGGCGAAGAAGTAGCGCCGCCCCCGCGCCGCCGCGGCGCCCCGCGACGCCCACCGGGGCGTCGCGGG
>NZ_JBJLRD010000083.1:0-10309 GCF_050871305.1 Kineococcus gypseus
ACGGCGCCTTCGTGCCGCTGCTGGCCGACCGCGACCTGTCCGGCAGCGGCGTGCCGGTGGACCTCCTGGGCCGGCGGGGGGGGGGGGGCCCCCGGGCCCCCCCACGTCCTGCAGCCCTGCGGGCTGCCCCGTCGCGCCAGGGCGCGACGGAAGGACCCGCACCAGCGCACCTGAGCGGGTGGGAGAGCGAGATATGGCCATGCGCTTCGCTTACGGCCGCTCTCGCTGCCAGCTCGCTCCGCTCACCGGCCAGGGCACCAGTCCTCGCTGCCGCTCGGGTCGGCCCGGGTGAGGCAGTGCGCCGGCTTCCTCGCCCCTCGTGTGCCCACCCTTTGCCGCCGCGGTGGTGCGGGTGTTCAGCGCAGCGGGCGAGCGGCACCTGCTGGGCGGCACTGCCCGGGCGTGTGTCTGGATCGGGGTGTGCTGTTGGCCGAACGCTTGCCGTGGGGGGTGCCAGGCTCGCGGGGTGTTGACCTCCAGCCCGTCGCCCGAGCGTGTCCTGTACGCGGTCGAGGTCGGTGAGCGGGACTGGCTGGGCGCGGCGCGGGTGTGCGTGGCGGTGCTGGAAGTGCTGCGCCCGTCGGCGGGTGCGCTGGTGCTGGATGTGCACACCGACCGCTGGAGCGAGCAGCCCGCCGGCGCTCACGGCCCGGCCGCGGTGCTGCCCTTCTCGCTGCTGGAGCAGCAGGACTGGGCCGAGCAGGAGCTGCGCGAGTTGGACGCTGCGGGGCACCTGGCGCACCGCACCGGGCGCTGGCCCGGCGCGGTGGTGGTGGACCCGGGCGTGGAGGAGCACTGGCGCCTGGCGCGCACGCTGGCCACCGCCGCACTGGGGGTGCAGGTGCGCGATCGCGGTGACCGCCTGCTGGCCGAGCTGCAGGACGCCGGCACCGTCGTCACCGCGGCGCTGACGGGCGAGGAGG
This sequence comes from Kineococcus gypseus, assembly GCF_050871305.1. Lineage (NCBI taxonomy): Bacteria > Bacillati > Actinomycetota > Actinomycetes > Kineosporiales > Kineosporiaceae > Kineococcus > Kineococcus gypseus. The sequence goes on from NZ_JBJLRD010000083.1 coordinate 924, forward strand.
TGGAGCAGCTGCGCCGGCGGGTGCCTCGCGCGGCGGTGCGGGCGCTGAGCCAGGACGTGCGCGATCGCCTGCAGCGGGCGCTGGATGCGCAGGCCCGGTTGCGCGAGCGGGGCCGGGCGCAGCAGCGCGCCGAGCGGGCTAAGCAGGAGTGGGCCGAGCAGGCCGGGCGGCGTTCCCCGCGTCCGCGCATCGAGGTCGAAGCTGCGCCGGCGCACCCGGCGGACGACTACGCGGTCAGCGCCGAGGTGCGCACGCAAGTCCTGCCGGGCCGGCCACCGGCGCGGGTGGTGCTGCGGTTGTCCACCGGGCGCTTCGAGCGCCCACGTGAGCACGACGAGCTGGCGCACGTGCACGAGGGTGTCTTCGCGGTGAGCTTGTACGCGATCTCGTCCGGTGTCTTCCCCGACGGTGAGCAGCTGCTGGCGTGCCGGGTGCTGTCCGCCTCACGCTGGCTGATCGGTGAGCGCGCCACGCTGGTGGCCGACGTGCCCGGCGGTGAGCTGCTGGTCGGCACCGGGCGCCCGCCGCTCTCGGACGGGTGGGGGTTGTGGATGCCGTGGGACGGCTGGTCGGTGTGGGTCGAGCGCGCGGGGGAGGAGACCTTCGCGTTCGAGACGCCCGTGAGCTGGAGCACCGGCAGCGGCGTGGTCAGCGCCGCCGGAAGCGCTGTGGGTGGTGGGCAGGAGCCGGACGGCATCGCGCGGGTGACGCTGCGGCTGCACCGGCGCTGAGGCGGGGTCAGGCGCGGGCGGGGTCAGGCGTAGGCGGGGTCAGGCGCGGGCGGGTGGAGCCGAGCTGCGGGCGGCGGCGTCCCACCGCTGTGGCGAAAGACCTCGTGCGTGCGGTGCGTGCGCTGGGTGTGGTGAGCGTGGTGGGTGCGGTGGTGGTGTTGGCCGGCTGTGGTGGCGGGCCGGGTGGGGGCGTGGAGGTCCTCAGCGCATCGCGCGACGCCTCGGCGTCGGTGGTGGTGCAGGTCCTCACCGAGCTGCACGCGATCGATGCGCCCACCGCCTACACGGTGCAGGTGCACCACGCCGGTGACCGCGCCCGCACGAGCCAGCAGCCCGTGCTGGCGCTGGTCACGCCGGCGCGGGACACCGGCCCCGACGCTCAGGTCGTCGCGCGCCTGCGCCTGGAGCCGGGCGAGTACGACGTCGCCGTGGCGCTGCGCTCGTGCGGGATGCGCGCTTCGTGCCCGGACGATCCGGCCTCGTCGGACTTCTCGGGCTCGCTGTGGGAGTGCTCGGTGCGCGTGCCGTTGCAGGAGGGTGCTTCGGTGCGGGTGCGGACCGAGGACGGTCCGGCCGAGGACTCCAGCGCCGCGCGTTGCACGGTGGTCCCGGACACCGACGCCGCCGCCGACGCCGGCTGACCGGCACCTGCGTGGCGGGACGTGCCGGGCCGTCCTGCCGCGGTGCTCCGGCGTCCACGCTGCTGCCGGTGTTCGGGCGGGACGAGGACGACACGTGTCTGTGAGCACGTCTGTAAGCACGTCTCTGAGCACGTGGTGCCCGCTCGATGAAGGGCTGCCCACAGGAGTGTTGGCCCGCCCCCGTGACGAGGCGCCGGAAATCACTGCTGCCGGGCCTGCGGAGCAAGTTATAGACATAGGTGCCCTAAGTCCGTTCGCCCTGGTCAGGGCGTCGCTGCGCTGGGCATGGGGAAGGCCGGGGGAGGGGCCGAGGAGCGGGTGCGCCAGGGCGGGTGAGCCGGCGTCGAGCCGGGGAAGCGAACCGCCGGCAGCGGCCCGGGGCGGGCTCCGGGGCGGGCCCCGGGGTGAGATGGACTTAGGTGCCCTAAGAAGCCGTTGCAGAAGTTGGTCCAGGACTCTGGCGTGTCGCGCTGAGCCAGGCGCAGCCTGGATCACATGGCCACCAATGCCCTCGTTCAGCCTCGCCAGCTGATCACCGATGACCTGTGGGAGCTGCTGGCCCCGCTGATCCCGCCGCCACCACCGGCGCCGCGTGGCCGCACCGGCCGTCCTCGCCATGATGACCGGGAGGTGATCGAGGGCATCGTCTTCGTGCTGGCCACGGGCATCGGCTGGGCCAAGCTGCCGCTCGAGCTCGGCTACGGCTCGGGCTGGACCTGCTGGCGCCGGCTGCGCCAGTGGCAGGACGCCGGCGTGTGGGACGAGCTGCACGCCGCCGTCCTGGACCGCCTCGGTCAGCAAGGATTGTTGGACTGGTCCCGGGCCAGCGCGGACTCCGTCAGCGTCCGAGCGAAAAAGGGGGCGAGTTGACGGGCCCAAACCCTACGGACAGGGGCAAAGCAGGCACGAAGTACCACCTGCTCGTCACCGCCGACGGGCTGCCGCTGAACGTCGTGCTCTCCGGAGCGAACCGGCACGACTCGCTGTTCTTGGCCCCGCTGCTGGACGGGCAGCGAGCTGTCAAGGGCACCGGCCGCGGACATCCCCGACGCAGACCGCTCAAGCTGCACGCCGACAAGGGCTACGACAACCGGCGCTGCCGCGCCTACCTGCGCCGTCGAGGGATCACTGCACGCATCGCCCGGATCGGCATCGACTCCAGCCAGCGCCTGGGCCGACACCGCTGGGTCGTCGAGCGCACCATCGGCTGGCTGCTGGCCTACAAGCGCCTGGCGCTGCGCTACGACCGCACCGAGGCCACGATCACCGCGCTGGCACGTCTGGCCGTCACCTTGATTTGTGCCCGCCGACTACCTCCGACGAACTAATGCAACGGCTTCTAAGTCCCGCGGTGCGCCCGAGGGGTGCTGCGTGGGCGGTGGTGCGGTGCGCACCGCGGTGCCGTCGGCGCGGGCGCCGGGGCGCCAATCACCGCGGTCGCGACGGTGGGTTTCCGCCGTGGTGGTGCTGCCGGTGCGGTGCCGGCTGCGCGGTGGTTGCGGCGGGTTTTGGTGCTCCGGGCCACGCTGGAGCGCCCTGGGGAATGGCCACCCAGGACGGCTCTCCGGTGGTCGTGGGCGATGTGGTGGGACTGCCCTGGCTGTCGAGGCGCGGTCGGCGTGCGGCGTCCGTCAGGTGAGTTAGTGCTGTGAGAGTGCGCAGACCTTCACGCGGCTCTGGGGGTCACCTGCTGCAGCTGCCGGTGATGCGAGGTCGTGTCGGTGGCGCTGGCTACGTTGATCATCGTGGCGATCGGCGGAGGAGCGCGATGACCCAGCAGCGGCGACGGGGACGTCTACGTCCCTGTGAGGTGTGCGGTAAGCAGCACCACACCGGCTCCGGGCCGTACCGGGATTGCCAGCGCAAGGCGGGCAACCTGCCACCGTTGCAGCGGAGGTCTCGCACGCCCCGGCGCACTGCTGCACAGCCTGCTCCCCGGCGTGCTGCGCCCAGCGCTCGTCCCGCGCCGGTGGCCAGGTCTGGCCGCGCATCGGCGTCCGCATCGTCGTCCGGATCTGTGTCGTCGTCGCTATCGAGAGCCGCTCGCCGCAGCCGGTCCACGGCTGCATCACGACCGCCCACGACGCGCTCGAGTCGCCGGGCCGCGCGCAACGCCACGCAGCTGCACCGCGAGGTCGGCGAGAGGGCCAGCACGGCGATGGCGGTGTTGCAGCAGCCGTCCACCGGCTACGGGGCTGTCGCCGAGACGCTGCTGCAAGCACGCCCGATGAGCCGGCGTTTCCTGCGCCGCCACGAGCTGTGCGTGGCCTTGAACGACGTCGCCGCCGCCGTCGACCCTGCCACGTACGTCAGCGCGATCGGGCGCGGAGCGGCGGGTCTGCTCGTGGCCCGGGGCATGCCGGTGTGGGCTGCTCACGCGCTGATGGGCACCGCGGTCAAGACGTTGATGGTGGGAGCAGTGGTGGATCCCACGACGCACCTTCGCCTGGTGCTGCGCGGCTTGGTCGTGCTGGTGTGCCCCAGCCTGCAGCGCTGCCCTGCTCGTGCTCCGGTGTGCAGCGCCCTGGCCGACCCGGAGGCGGCTCAGCAGCTGCGGTCCGCTCTGGTCACCTGAGAGCGGGCGGCCTTGGCGGCTGCCGCGTGAGCGCGCCCGGACGGCGCGGCATGAGTGCGTAAGTCGTTCAGGTGGTGGGCACTCGTGCCGGCTCAGGTGGACTGTTCGTCGACCGCGGCGGTGGAGGGAGTGCGCAGATCGGGGTGCACGGTCCCTAGGCACATCTCGATCAGCGCCATGCCCGCGCCCGGTGCTGTGCCCGTCGATGCTCGATGGCGCTGACGACGTCTGCTCCGAACCACCCGGCGGCGCCCACCAGGGCCCACAACAGCGCATCGGGCCAGGACATCCACAGCCGCAGCACCACGGCGGTGACGAGGTAGCCGGCCACGGCCACCACGACCGCTGCCACCCAGCCCTTGGTCGATCGCGCGGATCGAGCAGATCGGGCAGCCGGCTCCTCCATGCGTCGGCCCTGGCAGACGGCGCACGCGCGTGCAGTGCTTCCGCAGCGCCGGCGGGTTCCCTTCGCCGGGCGATGTGCACTGAGCTGAGCGCTGGGTGAGGTCTTCTCGCAGTGCGGCCGCGCATCTGTGCTGCGCTGAGCGCGATGACCGTGGTCGCTGATCAGGGCAGAGTCAGGGAGGTCCCCGATGCCCACCGGTGCCTGCTCCCGTCAGGCTCCTGGGAGGTCACGACGAGGGGGAGGGTCACGGTGGACGCTGACAGCTTGTCCCGGGAGCACCTGGGATCGCGGGTGCGGATCGCGCGGCAGTACGCGTACGGACCGCACAGCGTGGTCGGTTAGCTGCAGGGCATCGCTCACCACCAGGAGAGCACCGAGCTGGACTTGAACGTGCTGGGTGAGAGGCTGCACCTGGTGGTCGGTCCTGACGACGAGCTGGAGGTGCTGCAGCCCGGGCGCTGAGCGTGGGGTGACGGAAGGGCGGCTCAAGGCGGCCCGACCAGCGGCTCGAGTCGACGCCGCCCAATAGTGATCGCGCGCAGGACGCCACGACCGTGACGTCGTGCGCATCGCGCAGCAGGCATGCGGCAGGCATACGGCAGGCGTGCGGTGGCCGACTGGTGCTGGATGCTGATCCACGCTCGGCCGCCTCAGCCGTCCACCGAGCTCAGCCGTCCACGATAGGAGTTCGCACGTGCAGCGCCTGCAGGTCCACCGCGAGGACGTGACTCTCTCGTACCTGGACTCCGGCGGTGCCGGGCCGGTGGTGGTGCTGCTGCACGGCCTGGCCGGCAGCGCGCAGGAGCTGGAGGCCACCGCGGGCGCGCTCAGCGACGGCTACCGGGTGCTCGCGCTGGACCAGCGCGGGCACGGGCACAGCACCCGCCGCCCCGGTGACCTCTCCCGCCGCGCGTACGTGCAGGACGTCGTCGCGCTCATCGACACCGCTGCCGGTGGTGGGCCGGTCTCGGTGGTGGGGCAGTCGATGGGGGCGCACACCGCGCTGCTGCTGGCCGCCTGGCACCCGCACCTGGTGCAGCGCCTGGTGCTGCTGGAGGGCGGTGTCGGTGGCGGGGCAGAGGACTACTCCGCGCAGCTGGGGGACTGGTTCGCCTCCTGGCCGGTGCCCTTCGCCTCCCGGCAGGCGGCGGTGGAGCACTTCGAGGGAACGCCCATCGCCACGGCATGGGCGCAGGACCTGCAAGAGCGTGAGGACGGGTTCTGGCCGCGCTTCGACGCCGATGTGATGCAGGCGGCCATCGCCGCGGTGGCCCAGAGGGCACGTTGGAGTGAGTGGCAGCAGGTGCAGGCGCCGACGCTGCTGGTGCAGGCGCAGCGCAGTGGCCTGGACGCTGCGGAGGTCGATCGGATGCTCGAGCTGCGCCCGGGCACCGGGCACGTCGTGGTGCCCGACGCCGGGCACGACGTCCACCTCGATCAGCCCCGGGCGTGGACGCAGCTGCTGCGCCGCTACCTGGACACCGCCCACGCGCCTTCCAGCGACTAGGGCCTGTCCTGCGGATCATGGAGGCGCGACTTCACGGTCATGTCGATCTGCGTGTGGTCCTACGAGCACCTTGAGCCACCTCTCCGAGCCCGGAACTGGCAACGTGGACCCCATGGTGCGCGCTCTAGACCAGGCGGTCGGATCGCTGGTGCTCATGAGCGACTACCTCGCCTCCACCCCGCTGTGGATAGGACTCGGCGCCTGCATGGGACGTGACTACCTCGAGCAGCTGCGCTTGCCTGAGCCGCTGGTGCGAGACCTGTTGACCTGGCAGGAGCTGTTCGACACCCACTACCGCCACGAGGACGGGTGGGACTCGCCGCAGGCGGCCAAGACCTACGAGCAGGACGGCCACCGGCTTCGATCAACCTTGCAGAAGGCACTGCCCGACTACGTCGTGCGGCTGGACCTGTGGCCGGTCACAGGGCAGGCCCCCGGCGTCTGAGCGCTTCGCAACCGTGCGCGGTCATAGCGCGGTCATGGCGCGAGCCGTGCGGTGCCGTCAGGACCCGTCGCGGACCTCCTCATCGGGTGCCAGGTAGATGCGCACCCGGTGCCGCTCACCCTGCAGGGTCACCCAGTCAGCATCACGACGATCCACCAACTTCTACCCCAGCCGCTCGTAGAGCTGCACAGCCGGCGCACCGTCGTCGACGACGTCGAGCATGAGCTGCAGAGCGCGCCGCCGGCTCCAGCCCTCGGCCTCAGTCAGCAACGCCGTCCCCAGACGAAGGCCCCGGCCACGCGCTGCGGGAGCGACGAACAGACGCGAGACGCCGGCCAGCCGCTGCACCGCTACCCCGGCCGCCGCAGCCGCCACCGCGTCATCGACGCCCTGCACCACGCAGACATGCCCCAAGGCAGTGCCGTCATCGTCGAAGGCGACCCACGCCGCAGCGCACCCATCAGGCGTGAGCCAGCGGGCGGCATCCTGCGGCCAGTACGTCGGGTACCCGTCGACGTCGTGCACCGCGCGCAGAGCCGCGACGCAGGCAGGCAGGTCCTCAAGGGTGCGTGCGCGAACGATCACCCCACCAGGATGCCGACCAGTGCGCTCCACTCTTCGAGCAGGCTCCAGGTCCGATCCATTGCCGTTCCCACGTGCGCTCATCTCGCGATCTGAGTGTGACCCGACCGTGCGCTGGAGTCATGGTCCGCAGGACAGCCCCTAGCCGTCACCTGCTCACTTCCCGGCACGAGCGGTGAGTCGAGGCTGCCGCACCGGACCCGCAGATAAAGGACGTTATGCGCGGGTGCTGCCGTGGTGCAGGTCGGGTCTGCGCACCTCGTGCCAGCTCACCGAGACCTCCGCGGCGCCGCCGGTGCGGTGGAAGCCGACCTGCTCCAGGGCGGGGTCGTCCACGGTGCTGGTGATGCGTTGCGCGCCGGCTTCGACGGCCTCGTGAACGGCGTGGTAGGTCAGCGCGGCGGCCACGGTGCCCGGGGTGCCGGGGACGAGCTGCAGGACCGCCAGGCGGGCCGGTCCCGGCTCGCGCCCGCTGCCGTGGCGCGGTGGGCGCGCCACGACGGCGTGACCCACGTACGGCTCACCGCGCGCGTTGTTCACGTAGGCGTGCAGCCAGGTCAGCAGCCGGCCCTGGCTCAGCAGGTGCCGGGCGGTGGCGACGTCGAGGCCGGCGCGGGCCAGGTGCTCGCCGTCGCCGCCACCGGGCCCGAGGTAGAGCGGGCCCAGGTGGTACCCGTGCGGCATGACGTCCACGGCCGCGGTACCGAAAGCGGTGTCGGTGCTCAAGAAGGTGAGCTCACCGACCGTGCTGCGCCCCGCGCGGCGGACCAGGCCGGTGTCCAGCTCCTCCATCAGCCACAGGACGACCTCCTCGGCCCAGGACTGCAGCGAGTACACGGAGGAGGGCTCGTGCACGCCCGGCGGGGGCGGGCCGGCCGGGCCGGGCACCAGGGGCACGGCGATGGCGTACCGGTGGGGGTCTTGCCGCCAGCGCAGCACCACGACGACGTGCTCAAGCCCGGCCTCGGGCTCGTCGGTGCTGTCCATGGCGTCCGTGTGCGGAGGTTCGTCGGCCAGGGCGGGGCGTACGTCGATGCCGGTGAAGCCCTGCGTGACGGCCCCCTCGATGAGGAGCCGATCGCGCAGGACCTGCACGACTGCCTCGCGCCGCCAGGGGAAATCCGTCGTCACCCGCGCAGCCTGGCACGAGCGCAAGGGCTCGAGCGGGGCGCCAAGCAGGAAGCCGGCGCTGAGCGCGGTGGGATCACTCGCACACTTCGGTAGCTGATATCGGCAACGTCTCGGTGACCACCTTCATGTGAGGGTCATGCGGGGCTGCAGCCTGTTCTGGCTGGTTGGCGGAGCCGACATGAGGGGGCGCGTCACTCCGCAGAGGCTCTATCAATCTCTTCGACAGCATCGGTCAGCGCACGGAGCACCTGCTCTGCCGGCAACTCAGGGACGCCCGCCGCGGTGATCCACGAGACGGGAACAGACACCTGGATCTGGATCATGAGCTGGTCGCGATAGGGACGGATGTGGATGGTGTACCCGTCCAAGAACCCTTGTGCGTGCAAGGCGTTCTCGATCATCGAGTAGGGAACGTCCCGGTCCGACCTCAGCACCACGCCAGATGCGCCCATCAGCGTCAGCATCGGAGGCTTACCCGCGAACCAGGCGCTGCTGGATGGCCTCGCGCAGCCACTGAGCCGGCGTCACGCCCTCCCTCTCGGCAGCAGCGCGCACGGCGTCGTCGACGTCTTGAGGAACTCGCGTGGACAGCCGCGGCGAGTGTCGGCCAGACGTCGATCCCAAGGCCGGTCGGCCGCGGCGCACCTGCGGCGGTCCCTGACGCTCGGCCTCGTCCGCGAGCTCGTTCAAGTACGCGTCGTCGTAGGGGCGTCCGCTCGGGTCGTGGACGACGTCGGTCGACGGGTCGTAGTCCGACTCCTCGGTCACCGACACAACACCGTCGGGCAGTCGCACCTGGTCCCCGGCACTCATCAGTTCTTCCCCTTTCGCAAAGACACGGGCATGACGTGCACGAACATGAGGAGGTCCTCTTGCCAGACCGCCATGACCTCCAGCTCCCGCCCTCGCTCGTCCGGGCCGACCCACCACAGCTGCGGGTCTCGGCCAGGCTCGAGGTGGACGAACGGGATCGCGGTCTGGATGACGTGCTTGGCCGAGCCCCGGCCGACGCGATGGCGGCGGGTGCTTTGCGTCCACGCCATCTTCACCTCTGCATTGTGTCACCGCTTAAGCGGTGACACAATTGCTTTCACGGGCGGTAGCGGCGCGCATGCCGACAGAGCGCGGCAGTGAGTCCTCAGTGATGACCGGCCGTGGCACGTGCAGGGACGTCGCCCGTCCCGGTGTCGTCCCCTCACCGTCAGAGGACCGTCCGCCGCGGCACTCGCCCTGCGCCCGGCCGGCTAACAAGCCGTTGCATTAGTTCGTCGGAGGTAGTCGACGGGCACAGATCAGCGTGATCGCCAGGCGGGCCAGCGCGGTGATCGTGGTGTTGCTGGTGTCGTAGCGCAGCGCCAGGCGCTTGTA
>NZ_JBJLRD010000084.1:0-10186 GCF_050871305.1 Kineococcus gypseus
CTCGGTGGTCAGCGCGTTGTTCTGATCCGGCATCGTCTCGGCCGAGAACTCGACGTCGACGACGGGCCCGATGACTCGGGCGATCCGGCCGGTGGCACCCTTGCTGGTGCCGGCCGGCGTCTCGGTGACGGTGGCGGTCACGGTCGCTCCTCTGCGGGGTCGCGGGAACAGGGGTCGCAGGAACAGGGGTCGTGGGGACAGGGGTGTTCCGGTGCGGGGGTTCCGCACCACCCGCCGCCGCGGCGGGACGTCCGCGTCAGTCGCGGCGCAGGCGCCGGTCGACGAGCGCCTGCAGGCCCCCGGTGGAGCGGGCGACCTGCTCGACGGCCGAGCGCAGGCGCTCGTACTCCTCGGCGCCGGTGCGGCGGCGCTGCTCGTCGCGGAAGCGCCGCCGGGCCTCGCGGGCGGCGGCGACCACGGCGTGCCCGCGCTCGGTCAGCGACACCTCGCGCACCCGCGCGTCGCGACCGGCGTTCTTGGTCACGACGCCCAGCTGCTCGAGCTCGAGCACCATCTTCGAGGCGCCCTGCTGCGTCACGCCGAGGCGTTCGGCGAGCACGCGCACCGGCTGCGGTCCCGGCACCAGGTGCTGCACGAGGTAGCCGTGCCGCTCCCGCAGCAGCGGGAAACCCGCCTGCGCCAGGGCGTCCTCGACCGCCGCGGTGGCGCCCGCGGCGGCCGCCGTCAGCAGCAGGACGAGGTCCTCCTCCACCGGCAGGGGGCCGCGGCCGCCGCCCTCCTCGTCCCCGCCGTCCACGGGGACGACGCTACCGCGGTCCCCCCAGATGCACAACCTTGGTTGTGCATCTGGGGGTGGTCGTGCGGTCGGGACGGGTCAGGCGCCCAGCAGCCGCACGCCCGCGTACGCCGTGCCCGCCACCAGCGCCCACGACGCCAGCGCCAGCAGGACGACGCGCGCGCCGGTGCGCCGCAGCACCGTCAGCCGCACGCCCGCGCCCAGCCCCACGAGCGCGGCCACCAGCAGCACCTCCTGCACCCGCCGGGCCGCGTCCAGGACGGGCACCGGCACCAGCCCGGCACCGGCCAGCGCGACTGCGGCGAGGAACCCGGCGACGAACAGCGGCACCACCGCCGGGCGCCGTCCGCCGGCCGCGCCGGCGCGCCCGCCGCGGCGGCGGGCCAGCACCAGCCCGGCCACCAGCGGGCCCAGCAGCACCATCCGGCTGAGCTTGACGACCAGCGCGGCCGCCAGCGCGCCGGGCACCCGCTCGGCGGTGGCGACGGTCTGCCCCACGTCCTGCACGCTGGCGCCCACCCACGCGCCGAACGCCGCCGGGTCCAGGCCCAGCGGTGCGCGCAGCAGGGGCAGCGCGACGATCGCCAGGCTCCCGCACAGCGTCACCAGCGCCACCGCCACCGCGGTGTCCTCCTCGTCCGCGCCGGTCGCCTCGCGCACCGCGGCGACCGCCGACGCGCCGCACACGGCTGAGCCGGACGCCACCAGCAGCGCCCGCGCCGGCGGCACGCCCAGCACCCGCCCCAGCAACCGCGTGCCGGTGAAGGTGACCGCGACCGTCGCGACCACCACGGCCAGCCCGCCGGCGCCCAGCGACACCACCTGCGGCAGCGCGACCTGCAGACCCAGCAGGACCACCGCGGCGCGCAGCAGCCGGCGGGCGGCCAGCTCCGTGCCGGGCCGCAGCCGCTCGCGCAGCCCGGCGCCGCCGAGCGCGCCCACCCCGGCGGCCAGCGCCAGCCCCAGCAGCACCGCCGCCGTGGCCGCGCCCAGCCCGGGCACCAGCGCCGCGGCCGCGCACGCCGCGGCCGTGCCCGCGCCCACCGCCACCAGGCCCGGCCACGGCCCGCCCCGGTGGCCCGGCACCGCGCCCGGCGCGGCACCCGCCACCGCGACCACCACGTCCCCCACCCCGCCCCGCTCGCCCCGTCCCCGTCCCCGTCCCCGTCCTCCTCAGCGTCGGCGCGCCGGGCCGGGCCCGGTAGGTGGCCCGCGGCGATGGACCCATCAGCGGCGCTGATGGGTCGTGGCGTGGGCGGCGTAGGGTTCCGGCGTGGTCGAGCGCGGGACGGGTCTGTCGCACGTGCCCGACCTGGACTCCCTGCAGCTGCTGCTGCGCGTGGCCGCCACCGGCAGCCTGGGCCGGGCGGCGGCCGAGCACGGCCTGAGCCAGCCGGCCGTCAGCGCCCGCGTGCGCGGCCTCGAGCGCCTCGTGGGGGTGCCGCTCGTCGCGCGCGGCGCGCGCGGCTCCACGCTGACCCCCGCCGGTGCGCTGGTGGCCGACTGGGCCCGCGACGTCCTGCAGGCCGCGGCCGTGCTGGAGGCCGGCATCGCCTCGCTGCGCCGCGACGGCGAGCAGCAGCTGCGGGTGGCGGCCAGCCTGACCGTCGCCGAGCACCTGCTGCCGCGCTGGCTGGTGCACCTGGCCGCCGAGCGCCCCGACACCGCCGTGAGCCTGCACGCGGTGAACTCCGAGCAGGTCGCCGCCGCCGTGCGCGCCGGCGAGGCCGACCTCGGGTTCGTGGAGGGACCGGCCGCCCCGCCCGGCCTGACCAGCCGCACCGTCGCCCGCGACCGCCTCGTGGTCGTCGTCGCCCCGGCCCACCCGTGGGCGCGCCGGCGCGCACCGGTGAGCGCCGGCGAGCTGGCCCGCACCCGCCTGGTGCAGCGCGAACCGGCCTCGGGCACGCGCACCGCCCTGGAGGCGGCGCTGCGCGAGCACAGGCCCACCGCCGCGCCGCTGCTGGAGCTGTCCTCCACCAGCGCCATCCGCTCCGCCGTCGCCGCCGGCACCGCCCCGGCCGTGCTCAGCGCCCTGGCCGTCGGCGACGACCTCGCCCTGGGCCGCCTGGTCGCGGTGCCGGTGCGCGACGTGGACCTGACCCGCTCGCTGCGGGCGGTGTGGCCGCGCGGGGCGCGCCCCCCCCGGGCCCGCGCGCGACCTGCTGGCCATCGCCGCCCGGCCCGCCGCGCGCTGAGCGCTGCCGCTGCCGCGCGGGGGCTGCGCGGTGTCGGGGGGTGGGGCGAGACTGCCCGCATGTGCGGTCGCTACGCCCTGTCCCGCTCCGACGCCGACCTGGTGGCGCTCTTCGACGTCGGCGAGGTGGTGGGCGAAGCGCTGCGGCCGTCGTGGAACGTCGCGCCCACCCAGCGCGCGCGGGCGGTGCTGCAGCGCGCCCCGCAGGACGCCCCGGACGCCGCGGCCGTGCGCCAGCTGCGCACCCTGCGCTGGGGGCTGGTGCCGTCCTGGGCCAAGGACCCCGCCATCGGGAACAAGATGATCAACGCGCGCGTGGAGACGGTGCTGGAGAAGCCCTCCTACAAGCGCGCCGCCTCCCGGCGCCGCCTGCTCGTGCCCGCCGACGGCTACTACGAGTGGCAGCGCCGCGAGGACGGCACCAAGGTGCCGCACTTCCTGCACGACCCCGACGGCGAGGTGCTGGCCTTCGCGGGCCTGTACGAGCTGTGGCCGGACCCGGCCAAGGCCGAGGACGACCCCGAGCGCTGGCGGTGGACGTTCACCGTCATCACCACCAGCGCCTCCGACGCGCTGGGCCACATCCACGACCGCACGCCGCTGGTCGTGCCGCCGGGGATGCGCGACGACTGGCTGGACCCGGAGCTGACCGACCCCGAGCTCGTGCAGCAGGTCCTCGACGCGGTGCCCGAGCCGCACCTGGTGCCGCGCGTGGTCTCCACCGCGGTCAACAGCCCGCGCAACGACGGGCCCGACCTCGTCGAGGAGGTCCCGGTGCAGGGCGAGCTCGACGTCACCTGAGCGCCGCCGTCCGGGCACCGGCACCCGGCGCCGCCGGGGCGCCCCGTCAGGCCGCGGGGTCGCGCAGGCCCACCGCGTCGTGGCGCCAGAACACCTCCGGGTACACCAGCGTGCCGGTCATCCACGGCTCGCGGGCGTCGAGCAGGACCACCTGGAACGCCGCGTCGGGGATGCGCAGCGACGGCTTGCGGAACCCGTGCGCCGCCCCGGCCCCGAACCCCAGCCGCCCGTAGTACCCCGGGTCGCCCTCGAGGAACACCGCGGGCACCGACCGCTCGGCCGCGTCCGCCAGCGCGGCGCGCACGAGCGCCGAGCCGGTGCCGCGCCGTTGCGCGGCGGGCGCGACGGCCAGCGGGCTGAGGACCTCCACGCGCACCAGGCGCCGCGGCGCGTCGAGCACCGCGGCGGTCAGCGCCACGTGCCCGACCACCCGACCGCCGGCCTCGGCGACCAGGGACAGGCCCGGGTCGGCCGTCAGCAGCGCGCGCAGGTCCTCGACGAGGTCGGCCACGACCCGGCCGTGCTCGCCGAACGCCTCCAGGTGCAGCGCGCGGACCGCGTCCCGGTCCCGCGGCTGCTCGCGGCGCAGGTGCACCGGCGGGGGCGGGGTCGCGCTCACCGCACCAGCGTCGCCGCCGCACCCCGGCGCGTGCCACGGGGTTTCCCGCAGGGCGCTCGTCCCCCGCGGGGCGTTCCCCCGCGGCGCCCGGCTGCCTACGATGCCGGGCCAGGGGCGCGACGGGCACGGAGGGGACGGGGGTGGGCCGGGTGGCGCTCGTGCTGGACACGTCGGTGCTGCCGCCGCGCGAGAGGGCCGCGGCGTTCCACGCCGTGCTGGGCGCCGCCTCGGTGCCCACCGAGGTCCGGCACGGCACGGACCCCGGCGACGTGCGCACCCGCGCGCGCCTGACCCGCCTGGGCCGCTGCGACGTCTTCAGCACCGCCGGCACCGCGTTCTCCCTGCACCGCACCGCCCGGCACGTGCGCCGCCACCCCAGCAGCGTCGTGGCGCTGGCCCTGCAGCGCGCCGGGCGCTCGCGCCTGGACCAGGGCTCCGTGGGCCGGGTGGAGCTGGCCCCCGGGCAGGTCTTCGTCACCGACCTCACCGAGCCGTACGAGTACGTCCAGACCGGCGCGGGCGACGTCCTCGCGTTCCAGCTGGACGTGGACGCGCTGGGCGTGCCGGTGGAGCGGCTGCGCCGCGCCGCGCCCCTGCTGGCGCGCAGCCCGCTGCACCCCGTGGTGCGCCACCACCTCGCCCTGCTGGAGCCGGCCGCGGAGCAGGTGGACGGGTCGGCCGCCGCCGAGGCGCTGGGGGAGTCGACCCTGCTGCTGTTCCGGGCGCTGGTGGACTCCGTCGGCGCCGGCGACCCGCGCCCGGCGCTGGCCGACGTGCTCTTCGAGCGGGTGCGCTGGTACGTGCGCCGGCACCTGTCCGACCCGGGGCTGTGCGCCGCGCAGGTGGCCGCCGCCCACCACGTCTCGGTGCGCCACCTGTACGCGGTGCTGGCCGCGCACGGCGTGGCGCTGCGCCCCTGGCTGCTGCAGCAGCGCCTGGCCGGGGCGCGCGAGGAGCTCGCGCGCCCCGGCGGGCGGCCGATCGCCGCGGTCGCGCGGGCGTGGGGCTTCGCGGACCCGGGGCACTTCTCGCGCCGGTTCCGCGAGGCGCACGGCACCACGCCCGGCGAGTGGCGCCGCGCGCACGCCGCCGGGGGCGCCGGTGCCGTGGGCGCTCCCGGCGCTCCCGGTGCCGCGCTCGCCGTCAGCGGTGCGCGTGCAGGTCGTGCACCACGGCGTGCCCCTTCCCGCGGCCGATGAGCGCGACGTTGACGGGCACGGTGACCACGAACGCCACGGCCAGGGCGAAGGCCATCGCGCCCCAGAACAGCGCATCGCCCAGCCCGGCGTCCATCGCCCCGGGCACGGCGAGCATCACGAGGTTGTCCACGGTCTCCATCGAGATCAGCGAGACGGTGTCGGCGGCCAGCGCGACGCGCACCGCCCGGCGCAGCGGCAGCCCCGAGCGCAGCACGGGGCGCACCGTCAGCGCGTAGCCGAACAGGAACGCCAGCGCCACGGCCAGCGCGACGCTGGGCGCGTCGGCCCAGCCCCACCAGGTCGCCAGCACCATCCCGAGCACCTCGCCGATCGCGCAGCCGGTCAGGCAGTGCAGCGTCGCCGAGACCGCCAGGCGCCGCAGCTCCCGCCCGCGCGGCGGCGCGGGCCGTCCCGGCGCGTGCCCCGGCGCGTGCCCCGGCGCGTACCGGGGCGCGTACCGGGGCGCCGCCGCCGGACGCGGCTCAGGCACCGCTCGGCGCCGGCTGCGCCAGCCCGTCGCGCCCGTCGCGCCCGTCGTCGGCGCGCTCGCCGGGACCCCCGGGACCGCCGGGTGCCGGCAGCGCCGGGAAGTGCTCGGTGAGGAACCCCAGCGCCGTGCCGGCCACCTCGCGCCAGCCGGAGTCGATCGTCAGGGAGTGCCCGCGGCCGGGCAGTTCCACGACCTCCGTCACGCCGGGGTTGCGCCGCTGGCGCGCGTGGGCGGCGCGGGTCAGCGCCCACGGCACCGTGGTGTCCCGCTCGCCGGAGACGAGCAGCAGCGGCCCGCGCTCGGGGTTGCGCACGTCGACCGCCGCCTCCGTGAAGGGGTTGACGTTCGCCGTCGCCGCCTGGAACAGCGGCGCGCCGGGCGCGGCGACGTGGAACTCCTCGTACAGCGCGCGCGCCTCCTGCTCGCTCAGGGCGCCGGCCCAGCCGTAGCGGAACTGCTCGAACGTCAGGGTGACCGCGCGCCGGGCGTTGGCGGGGTTGCCCAGCACCGGGGCGGCCGAGCGCAGCGAGGAGAGCGGCAGCGGCAGCACCCCGCGGAACGGGGCGGGGTCGATCGCCACCGTCGCGCGCGAGGCGCCCAGCCCGGCCAGGCGCTGGGCGATCAGCCCGCCGAAGGAGTGGCCCACCACCGCCGGGCGCTCGCGCAGCCGCCCGATCGCCTCCAGGTGGTGCTCGGTGACCCGCCCGACCTTCTTGCCCGCGAACACGGACGGGTCGGCGCGGGCGGTCGCCACGTCGGGCGGGTCGTCCGGCCAGCCCGGGGCGACCGTCGCGTACCCGGCCCGCTCGAACTCCGCGCGCCACCGGTCCCAGCTGCTCGCCAGCAGCCACAACCCGTGCACGAACACCACGACCCGGCGCCCGGAGGCGTTCGCGTCCTCCACCTGCCGCAGCTCGGCCCGCGTCAGCGTGCTCATCCCCGCTCCCTCCACCGTCCTGGGGCTGTGGAAGCTAGCGGGGACCACCGCCGCCGGGCTGTGCCCGGCGCGCACGACGGTGTGCTGGACGTGCACGACCCCGGTGCCGGGGGCGCTCGCGTCAGTCGGTGCCGGACTCCATCGCGGCGCGGTCGAGCAGCGCCTCGTCCTCGGAGACCTGCCCGCGCGAGGCGATCGCCTCGGCGCCGCCCTCGTCCATCGCGCCGATGAGGCCGGTGGAGGCGGCCTGCGCGGCGCCGACCAGCACCTGCTGCGGGGACTGCCCGACCAGGCCCAGGCGCGCGTACTGCTCCAGGCGGGCGCGCGAGTCGGCGATGTCGAGGTTGCGCATGGTCAGCTGGCCGATGCGGTCCACCGGGCCGAACGCGGAGTCCTCGGTGCGCTCCATCGACAGCTTGTCGGGGTGGTAGCTGAACGAGGGGCCGCGGGTGTCGAGGATCGAGTAGTCCTCGCCCCGGCGCAGGCGCAGGGTCACCTCGCCGGTGACGGCCGCGCCGACCCAGCGCTGCAGGGACTCGCGCAGCATGAGCGCCTGCGGGTCCAGCCAGCGCCCCTCGTACATCAGGCGGCCCAGGCGCCGGCCCTCGTTGTGGTAGCTGGCGACGGTGTCCTCGTTGTGGATGGCGTTGACGAGGCGCTCGTAGGCGGCGTGCAGCAGCGCCATGCCCGGCGCCTCGTAGATGCCGCGGCTCTTGGCCTCGATGATGCGGTTCTCGATCTGGTCGGACATGCCCAGCCCGTGCCGGCCGCCGATCGCGTTGGCCTCCAGCACCAGGTCCACCGGCGAGTCGAACTCGCGGCCGTCGATGGTGACGGGGCGGCCCTGCTCGAAGCCGATGGTGACGTCCTCGGCGGGGATCTCGACCTCGGGGTCCCAGAACCGCACGCCCATGATGGGCTCGACGAGCTCGACGCCGACGTCGAGGTGCTCCAGGCGCTTGGCCTCGTGGGTGGCGCCCCAGATGTTCGCGTCGGTGGAGTACGCCTTCTCGGTGCTGGCGCGGTACGGCAGGTCGCGCGCCTGCAGCCACTCGGACATCTCCTTGCGCCCGCCCAGCTCGGTGACGAAGTCGGCGTCCAGCCACGGCTTGTAGATGCGCAGCGAGGGGTTGGCCAGCAGGCCGTAGCGGTAGAACCGCTCGATGTCGTTGCCCTTGAAGGTGGAGCCGTCGCCCCAGATCTGCACCTCGTCGGCGAGCATCGCGCGCACCAGCAGCGTGCCGGTGACGGCGCGGCCCAGCGGGGTGGTGTTGAAGTAGCTGCGCCCGCCGGAGCGGATGTGGAACGCCCCGCAGGTCAGCGCCGCCAGGCCCTCCTCCACCAGCGCGGCGCGGCCGTCGACCAGGCGGGCGACCTCGGCGCCGTAGGCCTGCGCGCGCCCGGGCACGGAGGCGATGTCGGGCTCGTCGTACTGGCCGATGTCGGCCGTGTACGTGCACGGCACGGCCCCCTTCTCCCGCATCCAGGCCACCGCCACGGAGGTGTCCAGGCCACCGGAGAAGGCGATCCCGACGCGTTCGCCGGCGGGCAGGGAGGTGAGGACCTTCGACATGCGCAAGATTATGCACGATGGTGGATGGTCATGCAAAGCATGCGCCCGGCCGGGGTCGCGCCTCACCGGAAGGCAGGCACCACCCGCTGCTCCACGAGGCGGTCGATCAGCGCGCAGAAGCGGTCCAGGCTGTCCAGGCACTCGCCGAAACCGGCCCGGCGCACCTTCACCGTGCTGGTGACGTTGTCGAACTCCGAGTGGAAGAGGAAGTCGCCGAACTGCCAGCCCACCAGCCGCTCGTAGGGCGTGGGCACGAGCCCGTGCTCGTCGGCGAGCCGGTTCCAGAGGGCCTCGTGCATCGGCATCACCGAGCTGAGCGGGAAGTCCTGCGGCTCCTCGTGCTCCATGCCCAGGTGGCGCGCGAGGTGCTCGTAGGCGTGCGCCCAGCGGAACTGGTCGCCGTTGGTGACGTTGAAGACCTCCCCGCGCGCGGCCGGTGCCGACCCGGCCCACACGGTGGCGCGCGCCAGCAGCTCGGCGTCCGTCACCTGGTACAGCGCCTGCGCGGCCGCGCGCGAGCCGGGGAAGCGCAGCGGCAGGCCGAGCGCGCGGCTGACCGCGGCGTGCACGGCCACCACCATGAGGACGTTCATGGGGTTGCCGGTGGCGTACCCCACGACGCCCTCGGGACGCAGCACCGTCACCCCGAACCCGCGCCGGTCCGCCTCGGCGCGCAGCACGTCCTCCTGCGCGTAGTAGAAGTTCGGCACCAGCAGCCGCGGGTCGCTCTCGCGGGCGGGCGAGCGAAAACCCCCGGGCAGGTGCGCGCCGTACGCCTTGCCGCCCTGGTAGAGCGTGACGTGCTCCAGCGGGGCGTCGGCCAGCGCGTCCAGGCCGTGGCGCAGCAGGGCGGTGTTGTCCTCGACCTGCCGGCGCTCGTCACCCCGCTCGACGTACGCGGCGAAGACCAGGTGCGTGGTGCCGCGGGCACCGGCCAGGCCCTCGCGGGCGCCCTCGGCGGTGGACAGGTCCGCGCCCAGCGCCTGCCACGGCACGCCGGGCTGCTCGCGCCGGGCCGCGCCGCGCACGGTCCAGCCGGGCACGCGCGCGTACTCGGCGGCCGCGTGCGCGCCGATCACCCCCGCCGATCCGACGACGAGGGCGGTGCCGGGGCGCTGCGCGGCGCCGGCGATCGGGTCCAGCCCGCCCAGCGGGCCGGTGGCGGGGGAGTCGGGCACGGGGCTCCTCGGGTGCTCTGGCGGGTGGTCCGGCGGGTGGTGGCGGGGGTGCTCAGGCGCCGGGCTCGTGGAACTCCGGCGCCAGCGGGTCCTCGGCGTCCCCGTCCGCGCCGAGCGCGGACGCGGGCAGGGGCGCGTCGTCGCGGGCGGCCAGCTCGGCCTCGGCCGTGCCCTCCACGGCCGCGCCGTCGTCGCCGTCCGCGTGCAGCGGGTACGTCGCCGGGCCAGGCTCGCCCTCGTCGTTGCCGGTGGCCATGGCGGAGTCCAGCTCCGGCTCGTCCGGTCCGCTCGTCACGGGGTCCTCCTGTCGTCGTCCTCGTGCGGGTCGTACCCGGTCGCGGGGGGGGGGGGGGGGGGGGGGGGGGGGGGGGGGGGGGGGGGGGGGGGGGGGGGGGGGGGGGGGGGGGGGGGGGGGGGGGGGGGGGGGGGGGGGGG
>NZ_JBJLRD010000085.1:0-9879 GCF_050871305.1 Kineococcus gypseus
CCCCCCCCCGCCCCCCACCCCGTCCCGGTCCTCGTGGACGTCCCCTCCGCCGCCCTGCACGTCGTCGCCGGCGAGCGCGACGACGTGGTCGTGACCGTGCTGCCCAGCGACCCGAGGAGGTCCGGCAGCGTGCGCGCCGCCGAGGAGGTGCGCGTGGTGCGCGACGGCGACGCGGTCTCCGTCACCCACCCCGGTTCCTGGAAGCAGTACGTCCTGCCCCTCTCCACCGGCACCGTGGACGTCACCGTCGAACTGCCCGCGGGCTGCGACCTGCGGGGCAAGGTCGGTTCCCTGCACGTCGAGGGCGCGCTGCGGAGCGTGCGGATGACGCTGTCCGCCGGTGACGCCCGCCTCGAGGACGTCGAGGAGCTGGACCTGAAGGCCTCCGCGGGCTCCGTCCAGGTCGCCCGCGTCGCGGGCGACCTGGAGCTGAGGGTGAGCGCCGGCTCCGTGCGCGTGGGCGAGGTCGCGGGTCGCGGTGCGATCCGCGCCACCAACGGCACCACCACCGTCGGCTCGGTCACCGGCACCCTGCAGGTGCACGGCGCGCACGCCGACATCGAGGTGGGCCACGTCCGCGGGAGCGTGACCGCCCGTTCCGCCCACAGCGGCATCCGGGTGGACCGGCTGCGCTCCGGCAGCGTCGCGCTCACGAACTCCTTCGGCTCGATCGAGGTGGGTGTGCCCGTCGGCACCGTCGCCCACCTCGACGTCAGCTCCGAGCACGGCAGCGTCCGCAACCACCTGACGCCCACCACCGGGCCCGTCGCCGACGAGGAGACCGCCGAGGTCCACGCCAGCACCGGCTACGGCGACGTCGTCGTCCGCCGCCCGTGACGGCGTCGGCGCGGTCCCGAGAGCAGGAGGAGCAACCGTGACCACGAACCACGCCCGCGGCCCCGCCATCCGGGTCCGGGGCCTCGAGAAGTCGTTCGACGGGACGCCCGTGCTGCGCGGCGTCGACCTCGACGTGCCGGCGGGGACCGTCCTCGCCCTGCTCGGCTCGAACGGGGCGGGCAAGACCACGCTGGTGCGGATCCTGTCCACCCTGCTGAAGGCCGACGCCGGCACCGCCACCGTCCACGGCTTCGACGTCGCCGCGCAGGCGCGCGACGTGCGTGCCTCCCTCAGCCTGACGGGTCAGTTCGCCGCGGTCGACGAGGTCCTCTCCGCGCGGGAGAACCTCGTGCTCGTCGCCAGGCTGCGCCACGTGGACGACCCCGGCGCGGTCGCCGACGAGCTGCTCGCCCGCTTCTCGCTCACCGCGGTGGCCGACCGCAGGGCCGCGACCTGCTCCGGCGGCACGCGCCGCCGGCTCGACATCGCGATGAGCCTGGTCGGCGACCCCCCGGTCCTCGTCCTGGACGAACCCACCACCGGGCTGGACCCGCAGGCTCGCCTGGAGGTGTGGAGCACCGTCGAGCGGCTCGCGCGGGCCGGCACCACGGTCCTGCTGACCACCCAGCTCCTCGACGAGGCCGAGCGCCTCGCCGACCGGATCGCCGTCCTGCACCGGGGCGTGATCGTCCAGGACGGCACCCTCGCCGAGCTGCGGCAGCTCCTGCCACCGGCGCGGGTCGAGCACGTGCAGGAGCAGCCCAGCCTCGAGGACGTCTTCCTCGCGCTCGTCGGCGGGACCGCCGGGACCGGGCGCACCCCCGACACCGCACCTCCCGGAGGCGAACCGCGATGACCACCCGCGCCCTGAGGGACACCGGCGCCCTGACCGGCCGCTCCCTGCGCCACGTCCTGCGCAGCCCCGACACCGTCGTCACCACCGCGCTCACCCCGATCGCGCTGATGCTGCTGTTCGTGCACGTGTTCGGCGGCGCGATCGACACCGGGACCGACGAGCCCTACGTCGACTACACCCTCCCCGGCATCCTGCTCATCACGATCGCCTCCGGCGTCGCCTACACCGCCTACCGGCTCTTCCTGGACCTGCAGGGCGGCATCTTCGAGCGGTTCCTCTCCCTGCCGATCAGCAGGTCGAGCGTGCTGTGGGCGCACGTGCTGACCTCCCTGACCGCGAACCTGGTCTCCGTGGCCCTCGTGGTCGGCGTCGCGCTGCTCACGGGGTTCCGCCCCCGGGCGTCCCTGGCCGGCTGGCTGGCCGTCGCGGGACTGCTGGTCCTGTTCACCCTGGCGCTGACCTGGATGGCCGTCATCGCCGGGCTGTCGGCCAGGAGCGTCGACGGCGCGAGCGCGTTCAGCTACCCGCTGATCCTCCTGCCGTTCGTCAGCTCCGCGTTCGCGCCCACGGCCTCGATGCCCGGCCCGGTCGCCTGGTTCGCCGAGAACCAGCCCGTGACGGCGGTCGTGACCACGCTGCGGGCGCTGTTCGCCCGGGAGCCCGTCGGGGCCGACGCCTGGGTCTCGCTGGCCTGGCTCGTGGGCCTGCTGGTCCTCGCCCAGGCGCTGGCGGTCCTCGTGCACCGGCGCAGGTTCGGCTGAGCCCAGCGCCCGGCTCCCGGGGCCGCCCGGCCCCGGGCGCCGCGCCTCAGATGCCGCCGGGCCCGACGGGTCCGCCCTGGCCCCAGCGGAAACCCTCCGGCGCACCGCGCACCGTCCGCACGTCCCAGCCCCCGGGACCGTCGCGCCCGCAGCGCGAGCACACCTCGTACGGCTCACCGTCCTCGGTGTGCCGGACCGACCAGTGGTGCCGACCCACCAGGCACCTGAGCGACTTCACCGCGCACCTCCTCGCCGAGGGTGCGCCGCAGTGTCCTCCTGCGCCGCCGCCCGCGTCCAGGGGCGTAGGCCCGCCCAGCATCCCGAACCAGCGCCCCGGCCCCGCGGCCCGGCCCCGCGCCCGCGGCGCCGTCAGCGCGGCGCCGTCAGCGCGGCGCCGTCAGCGCGGCGCGGTGGGCAGCCGCACCTCCACGCGCAGCCCGCCCCCGGGGCGCGCGCTCAGGGTGAGCGCTCCCCCGTGCGCCCGCACGACGCTCTGCACGACCGCCAGCCCGAGGCCGACGCCGGCGTGGCCGTGGCGCACGCGCTCGGCGCCGCGCTGGAACGGCTCGGTGAGCGTCGGCAGGAGCTCCGCGGGGACCTCCTCGCCGGTGTTCTCGACGACGAGCACGGCGGAGCCGTCGACGCTGGCGGTGCTCACCCTCGCGGTGCCGCGGGAGGGGAGGTTGTGCACGAGCGCGTTGTGCAGCAGGTTCGTGGTCATCTGCAGCAGCAGCGCGCGCGAGCCGGTGGTCGGGGTGACCTCCCCGCAGGTCTCCAGGGTGGTGCCGTGCCGCTCGGCCAGCGGCAGGAGCACCTCGGCGGCCTCCTCGGCGAGCAGGGAGAGGTCGACGCGCTCGAGGGTGGCGGGCAGCCGGTCGGCGCGGCTGAGCAGCAGCAGCGCCTCGGTCAGCTCCACGGCCCGGGCGTTGACGACGCCCAGGCGCTGCAGGAGGTCGTCGGTGTCGCGCCGGGGGTCCTCGCGGGCCACGTCGAGCAGGGCCCGCGTGATGGCCAGCGGGGTGCGCAGCTCGTGGGAGGCGTTGGCCGCGAACCTGCGCTGCTCGGCGACGTGCGACTCCAGCTGCGCGAGCATGGCGTCGAAGCTGTCGGCCAGCTCGCGGAACTCGTCCGCGCGGCCCGGCAGCCGGATGCGGTGCGAGAGCGACCCGCCGGCAGCCGTGCGCGTGGCCGCCGTGATGCGGTGCAGCGGAGCCAGGACCCGCCCGGCCAGGAACCACCCGCCCGCGACGCCGAGCACCAGCAGGAACGCCAGCGCCGCGGCCGCCCTCGGGGCGAAGGCGCGCACGAGGTCGGAGCGGTTCGGGACGAAGAGCTGCGGCCGGCGCCCGGGAGGACCGGCGGTGGTCAGCACGCCGTCGGGCACGTACCGCAGCAGGAACACCTGCACGACCGCCAGCAGCAGGGCACCGGCGACCACCAGGAAGGCCGCGTAGCTGATGGTGAGCTTGAAGCGGACGCTGCGTCCGGGCCTCCTACCCACCGCCGCTCCCCCGGCCGCTCCCCCCGCTCCCCCCGCTCCCCGCGCCGTCGTCCTCGCCGTCCCCGTCCCCGGCCCCGTCCCCGGCGTCGATGCGGTAGCCGACCCCGGGGACGGTGGCGACGACCCACGGCCGGCCCAGCCGCTTGCGCAGGGTCGAGACCGTGATGCGCACCGCGTTGGTGAAGGGGTCGGCGTTCTCGTCCCAGGCGCGCGCCAGGAGCTGCTCGGCGCTGACGACACCGCCGTCGGCGGCGAGGAGGACCTCGAGCACCGCGAACTGCTTGCGCGTCAGCGGCACGTACCGGCCGTCGCGGTGCACCTCGCGGCGGAAGGGGTCCAGGCGCAGGCCCGCGAGCTCGCGCACGGGGGGCCGGTGGTGCGCGCGCCGGCGGTCCAGCGCCCTGATGCGCAGCACGAGCTCACGCACCTCGAACGGCTTGGTCAGGTAGTCGTCGGCACCGAGCTCGAAGCCGGAGACCTTGTCGTCCAGCCGGTCGGCGGCGGTGAGCATGAGGATCGGCGTGCCGCTGCCGGAGGCGACGATGCGGCGGGCGACCTCGTCGCCGGAGGGCCCGGGCACGTCCCGGTCCAGGACGGCGACGTCGTACGCGTTGACGTCCAGCAGTTCCAGCGCGCTCGCGCCGTCCCCGGCGACGTCGGCCGCGATCGCCGCCAGGCGCAGCCCGTCGCGCACGGCCTGCGCCATGTAGGGCTCGTCCTCCAGGACCAGAACGCGCACAGCGCCCAGTCCTAGCACCCGGGGCGTCTCGCGGGCGTATCGGGATCCGCGTACGCCCCTGCGACAGCGCGTCGCCTGCACTGGCGGCGTGTCCCGATCCGCAGCGGCACCCGCAGGGTCCCGCAGAACCGCCGAACCCACCACCGCCCCCAGGGCCGCCGCCCCGGTCGCCGCCCCGGTCGCCGTCCTGGCCGCCGCTCTCGTGGCCGTCGCCCTGGTCGTCACGGCCGCGCTCGCCGGGGGCCCCTCCCGCCGGGGCGCACCACCCCCCGCGCCCGGCGCGGCCCCGCGCGCCGCCACCGCCACCGCCACCGCCCCGGACGCCTGGGCCGACGGGGTCGTCACCGAGGCGGACGGCGTGCTGCCCGAGGGAACCTCGGCCGAGGACGGGCAGCACCCCGGCGTGGCGAACCTCGACCCCGCCCTGCTCGCGGCCCTGCGCGCGGCGACGGCGCACGCGGCGGAGGTGGGGGTCGAGCTGGAGGTCAACAGCGGCTGGCGCTCCCCGGAGCACCAGGAGCGGCTGCTCGCCGAGGCGGTCGCCGAGCACGGGGCGCAGGAGGCCGCCCGGTGGGTCGCCACCGCGGAGACCTCCGGGCACGTCTCCGGCGACGCCGTCGACGTCGGCCCGCCCGCGGCCGCGGCGTGGCTGTCCGAGCACGGCGCCGAGCACGGCCTGTGCCGCACCTACCGCAACGAGCCGTGGCACTTCGAGCTGCGCCCCGCGGCGCTCGAGCACGGGTGCCCGGCCCCGTACGCCGACGCCGCGCAGGACCCGAGGACGCGGCGGTGAGCGCACCGGCGCTCAGCCGGCCGACGCCACCGGAGGTGCTCCGGACGCCTGCGGCGCCTCGGCCGCGTCGCCGCCGCGCAGGATCGAGCTCATCCTCTTCCCGCGCGCCACCTCGTCGACGAGCTTGTCCATCCAGCGGATGCGCTGCATGAGCGGGTCCTCGATCTCCTCCACGCGGTGCCCGCAGATCGTCCCGGTGATCTCGACGGCGTGCGGGTTGAGGCGGGGCGCCTCGGCGAAGAACGTCTCGAGGTCCACCCCCCGCGCGAGGGCCCGGCGCAGGCCCTCCTCGTCGTAGCCGGTCAGCCAGCGCACGACGCGGTCGACGTCCTGCGCGCTGCGCCCCCCGCGCTCCACCTTCTGCACGTAGAGGGGGTGGAT
The DNA here is from genome assembly GCF_050871305.1 of Kineococcus gypseus. Taxonomy (NCBI): domain Bacteria; kingdom Bacillati; phylum Actinomycetota; class Actinomycetes; order Kineosporiales; family Kineosporiaceae; genus Kineococcus; species Kineococcus gypseus. The sequence continues at coordinate 5,869 of NZ_JBJLRD010000085.1, forward strand.
GCTCGCGAAGCTCGTGCCGAAGATGCGGTGTCGCGCCACGGTGCTGCCTCCCGACGTCGTCCCGCCGAGGATCGCGCGGCACCGGCACCCCGGTCAACGGCGCCCCGGTAGGCTCGCGCCGCCTGTCGCCAACGGTTCGCAACAAGCGTGCTGCGGGCCCCGTCCGACCGAGGAGCCGCCGTGCCTGCGCCCACCCCCGCCCCCGCGTCCGCGCGCGCCGCCGGGCGCGGCTGGGACCGCAGCGACACCCGCCGGCTGCTGCGCCTGCTCGCGGTGGTCGCCGCCCTGCACGTGCTGGGCTGGGGCGTGCTGGGCCTGCTCGTCGTGCCGCGCGGCTTCGGCGTCGGCGAGCAGGTCTTCGGCTGGGGGCTGGGGCTGACCGCCTACCTCTTCGGCGTGCGCCACGCCTTCGACGCCGACCACGTCGCCGTCATCGACGGCACCACCCGCAAGCTCACCGGCGACGGGCAGCGCCCGCTGTCGGTGGGCTTCTGGTTCTCCCTGGGCCACTCCACCGTCGTCTTCGCCATGGCCCTGGTCGTGGCCACCGGCGCCCGCTTCGCCTCCGGCCTGGTCACCGAGGGCAGCGCCGCCCACGACGCCCTGGCGCTCTTCGGCACCACCGCGGCCGGGGTGTTCCTGTGGGTGATCGGGCTGGTCAACCTCGCGGCGCTGCTGGGGGTGCTGCGCACCGCGCGCCAGCGCCGTCGCGGCCGCCTCGACGACGCCGCGCTGCAGCAGCGCCTGGCCCTCGACGGCGCCGTGGCGCGCCTGCTGCGCCGCTTCACCGCCCGCATCGACTCCCCCCGCCAGGTCTACCCCGCCGGGCTGCTCATGGGCCTGGGCTTCGACACCGTCACCGAGGTGGCGCTGCTGGTGCTCGCGGGCACGGCGGCGGTGACGCTGCCGTGGTACGCGGTGCTGGTGCTGCCGGTGCTCTTCACCGCCGGCATGAGCCTGTTCGACACCCTCGACGGGGCGCTCGTGAACGCCGCCTACGACTGGGCGCTGGCCGACCCGCTGCGCCGGCTGGCCTACAACGGCGTGGTCACCGGCGTCTCGGTGGCCGTGGCGCTGGGCATCGGCACCGTGCAGCTCGTCACCGTCGCGCACGACGCGCTGGGGCTGGGCGACGCGGTGACCGGCTGGGTGGCCGGTCTGGACACCGGTGCCGTCGGCTACGCGGTGACCGCCCTGGTCCTGCTGCTGTGGCTGGGCGCGCTGGCCTGGTGGCGCCTGCCGCGCCCGGCGCGCTAGCCGACCAGCGCGGCGCCGTCGCGGGCGAGCGCCGACAGGCGCGAGACCGCGCGCAGATACTTCTTGCGGTACCCGCCCTGCAGCAGCTCCTCGGTGAAGACCTCGTCGAAGGGCACCCCGGAGGCCACCACGGGCACGTCGCGGTCGTACAGGCGGTCGGCGAGCACCACCAGGCGCAGGCCCACCATCTGGTCGCCCACGGTGCTCACCCCGCGCAGGCACACCGCGGCGGTGTCGCGCACCATCGCGCCGTAGCGGCTGGGGTGCACCCGGGCCAGGTGCGCGAGCACGTCGGCGAAGTCGTCCAGGGTGGCGCCGGGGCGGGCCGCGGCGCGCTCGACGGCGGCGTCGTCCACGGGGGCGGGGGCCGCGGGCAGGCCGCGGTGGCGGTAGTCCTCCCCGTCCACGCGCTGCACGGCGAACTGCCCGGCCAGCGCCTGGATCTCGCGCTGGAAGTCCTGGGCCGCGAAGCGCCCCTCGCCCAGCGCGCCCGGCAGGGTGTTGGAGGTGGCCGCCAGCCGGGCGCCGGCGTCGACGAGCTCGCGCATCAGGCGCGACATCAGCACCGTGTCGCCGGGGTCGTCCAGCTCGAACTCGTCGATGCACACCAGGTCGTGCGGCGAGAGCGCCTCCACCGCCTGGCGGAAGCCCAGCGCCCCGACGAGGTTGGTGTACTCCACGAACGTGCCGTAGGCGGCGGTGCGCCCGCCCTCGGTGACGACCTGGTGGTACAGCGAGGACAGCAGGTGCGTCTTGCCCACGCCGAAGCCGCCGTCCAGGTACACCCCGGGCGGGCCCTGCGGGGCGCTGCGGCGCTTGAACAGCCCCGCCAGCCCGCCGCCGCGCCCGCGCTCGCCCGCCAGCACCGACTCGCCGAAGGCGCTCATCGCCGCGACCGCCTCGGCCTGGGTGGGCTGGTCGGGCGCGGGCACGTAGCTGGAGAAGCGCACGCCGGCGAAGCGCGGCGGGGGCACCAGCTCGGCGACGAGCTGCTGCGCCGGCACCCGCGGGTCGCGCCCGGCCAGGGAGCCGGCGGCCCCCCGCTCGTCGGGGCGCGCGGGGCTGGGCTCGGGTCGGCTCACCCGGGCAAGGGTAGTGAGCCGGGCGCACCGCGCCGCCCGGGTCCCGCCCCGGGGCCCTCTGGCAGGATCGCGCAGCGGCGGGAACGCGAGCGCCCCGCGCGCTGTTGAACGGGGCGCGGGCGCACGGCCCGCCGGACGCCAGAGGCTCCCAGCGCACGGAGGACGACAGTGGCCCTGCCGCACGACAGCGACGACAAGCTCGCCGCCTACGCCCACCCGGACAAGCTCGTCACGACCGCCTGGCTGGCCGAGCACCTCGGCGAGCCGGGCCTGAAGGTCGTCGAGAGCGACGAGGACGTCCTGCTGTGGGACACCGGCCACGTGCCCGGCTCGGTCAAGGTGGACTGGCACACCGAGCTGAACGACCCGGTCACCCGCGACTACGTCGACGGCGAGGGCTTCGCGGCGCTGATGTCGCGCAAGGGCATCTCCCGCGACGACACCGTGGTGATCTACGGCGACAAGAACAACTGGTGGGCCGCCTACGCGCTGTGGGTGTTCACCCTCTTCGGGCACCCCGACGTGCGCCTGCTCGACGGCGGGCGCGCCAAGTGGATCGCCGAGGGCCGCGAGACCACCACCGAGGCGCCCGAGCCGCAGCCGGCCGAGTACCCCGTGGTCGAGCGCAGCGACGCCTCCATCCGCGCCTTCAAGGAGGACGTGCTCGCCCACCTCGGCGGCAAGCTCGTCGACGTGCGCTCCCCGCAGGAGTACACCGGCGAGCGCACCCACATGCCTGACTACCCCGAGGAGGGCACCGTGCGCGGCGGGCACATCCCCGGCGCCGACAGCGTGCCGTGGGCGCGCGCGGCCGCCGAGGACGGCACCTTCCGCACGCGCGCGGAGCTGGAGGCCATCTACCAGCAGGAGAAGGGCCTCTCGCCGGACGACGACGTCATCGCCTACTGCCGCATCGGCGAGCGCTCCAGCCACACCTGGTTCGTGCTGCAGCACCTGCTCGGCTTCGGGAAGGTGCGCAACTACGACGGCTCCTGGACCGAGTGGGGCAACTCGGTGCGCGTGCCCATCGTCAAGGGCGCCGACAAGGGCGAGGCCCCGGCGGTGCGCCCGTGAGCGAGCACCTGGACGAGGACGTCTTCTCCCCCACCGCCGGCCTGCCGCCGGCGATGGCCGGCATCGTCGAGGACTTCCGGGCGCTGCCCGAGCGCGAGCGCCTGCAGCTGCTGCTGGAGTTCAGCCAGGGCCTGCCCCCGCTGCCCGAGCGCCTGGCCGGGCACCCGGAGCTGATGGAGCGCGTGGACGAGTGCCAGTCCCCGGTGTTCGTCAACGTCGAGGTGGACGAGGGCTCGCGGGTGCACCTGCACGTGTCCGCCCCGCCGGAGGCGCCCACGACGCGCGGCTTCGCCGGGGTGCTGCGCGAGGGCCTGGAGGGCCTGCCCGCCGCCGAGGTGCTCGACCTGCCGCCGGACGTGTGCTCGCGCCTGGGCCTGGAGCAGGCCGTCAGCCCGCTGCGCATGCGCGGCATGACGGGGATGCTCGCGCGCGTCAAGCGCCAGGTCCGGGTGGCCACGGCCTCCTGAGCGCGCCCCCCGGCGCGCACCGGCGGGGGGGGGGGGGGGGGGCCCCCCCCCCCCCCCCCCCCCCCCCCCCCCCACCCCCCCCCCCCCCCCCCCCCCCCCCCGCGCCCCCCCCCCCCCACAACCCCACCCCC
>NZ_JBJLRD010000086.1:0-9273 GCF_050871305.1 Kineococcus gypseus
CCTGCAAGCGCCTGGCGCTGCGCTACGACCGCAGCGCGGTCACGATCACCGCGCTGGCGCGGCTGGCGGTCACGCTGATCTGCGCCCGGCGGCTAGCTCCAGCGGACTAACAACTCCTTTCACTATGACTTGCGGAGCCGCTGCGGCGGTTCAAAGCTGTGTCCTGGCCGAGGACGCAGTGCCGGAGCTGATGCCGGAGGGGCTGTGGCAGCGGGTGCAGCCGCTGCTGCCACCACGCCCGCCGCGCCGCGTTCGCCATCCAGGACGACTGCCCCGCGATGACCGCGCCGCCTTGGCCGGCATCGTTGTGGTGTTGAAGACCAACTGCACCTGGGCGCACAAGTCCCCACCGACCGACTCGGCTGCTCGGGAGTCACCTGCTGGCGACGACTGCGGGACTGGACCGAAGCGGGCGTGTGGCCGCGCCTGCACCAAGTCCTGCTGAAGGAGCTGCATGCCGCAGGCACGTTGAACCTGCAGGCCGCAGTCGTGGACGGCTCCCACGTCCGGGCGCTGAAAAAGGGGGTCACAGCGGCCCTTCACCAGTAGACCGCTCCCGCAGCGGATCCGAGCACCACCTGCTCACCGATACCAACGGCGTTCCGCTGGCCGTCACCTTGACCGGCGGCAACCGCCACGACGTGACGCAACTACTACCGCTGGTCGATGCCTTCCCGACCATCCGGGGTGTCCTCGGCCGCCCCCGCCTGCACCCGCGTCACCTCTACGCCGATCGCGGCTACGACTTCGACGTCTACCACCGAGCGCTGCGCGAACGCGGCATCGTCTCGCGCATCGCCCGCCGCGGCGTCGCTCACGGTTCTAGACTCGGCCGTGTTAGCTGGGTGGTGGAACGGACGTTCGCCTGGCTGCACCAGTTCAAGTGACTGCGGATCCGCTACGAGGTTCGGGCGGATCTGCACCTGGGGCTGCTGCAGCCGGTGTGCACGCTGATCTGCTACCGCAAACTCTCGACGTCATAGTGAAAGGAGTTGTTAGACGACGCGGCGGGGAGCAGCGTGCGCCCGGCCCGTGCGCCCAGCTGGCTCCGTCGGGGCGTGTACGGTCTATGCGGGGCTACACGTCACCATCACGTCCGGATGCCCCGGGTCACGCACTGGTGCCGGCTGGGTGCGTCAGGTGGTCTCCCGGCCCCTCCGGGTTGGGTCCCTGGCGCCCCTGCCCCACCGCCGCGCGCGCCTCCCGCAAGCAGTTTCACAACGCCAACGCGACTCTGCGCCGCGACGTCGCTGGTCTCGCGCGCCGCCTGGCCGACGTCCTCGAGATCGAGCCCGAGCAGCTGCGCGTCGAGCACCTGAGCTTCAAGGCGCTACGCCAGGCCTTCGCCTAGTTCGCCCACGACCACGCCCGCGCCTCCATTGGCCGGGCCTGGTCCACCTGGAATGGTCTGTGCACCTTCCTGGTCACCGAGGGCGTCACCGAGGGCAACGCCATAGCCCCTCCGGCACCAGCTCTTGAACCAGCTCCGGCACTGCGTCCTCGGCCAGGACACAGCTTTGAACCGCCGCAGCGGCTCCGCAAGTCATAGTGAAAAGTGTTGTAAGCGATCGCGTTGAGAGTCCAGCGAGCTGCGCGCAGCGGCGCCTGGCGCCGTACCTCTTGCCGCTGAGTGCGCGACGTGAGGTCAGTACACCGCGGAGGGTGCCACCGCAGGGCCTGCGCGATAGCAGCTGCACCTGCTGCTTCCTCGGACACCTCTTCAGCTCTTCTTCCCTCACCGCGCCGCGGCCACATCCACGGTGCGCCAGCGACCGAGTGGCCGGCGCTCCCGTTGGCACAGCCCACGCGCGTCATCGCGTATCACCAACCACACCGCGCGCTGCCCGAGCTCTTCGAAAGTCGCCTGTCCGGAATCGGTCCCGATCGCACCTACTCCGTATAGAAGCACCCCCATTGACCACGACCGAGGAGACACTTGTGGCCTACCCCCTGAGTGCCGCACGCGTCACTGCACCACCCCACCCGACCTCACCGGCGCTCGCGGGCGAGGCATCCTCGAGCCTTGCCCGCACCGCGCCGGCGATGGTCACGCGCGTGGCTGGCCTCGAGCCGCTGCCGCCGAGCTGGCCGGTGTGGGCGCTGGGCCTGGCCGGCGGGGGAGTGGGCTGCTACGCCGGAGCCCCCCTGGTGCACCTGGACGCCCTCGGCGTGCCCGGCGGTGTCGCCCTGGAGGCCGCCGCGCTGCTCAGCGCCATCGCCGGTGTCCGCGCGCAGCGCCGCGCATGGCTGATCGACCACCTGAGCGAAGCCCTCACCCCGTTGCTGGGCCTGCGCGAGCCCTCCCGCGAGCACGTCAAGGCCTCGCGCTGGCGCGGACGCTGGATCGGTGCCCCCGAGCGCCTGCGCCTGAGCTATAACCGCGGCAGCGTCAACACCGACCACCCGAGCTGGAGCCAGGACGTGCTGGCCACCGCCCAGCGGCTGCTGGGTGAGGAGTACGCCATCCGCCAGCACGACGCGCGCCGCGGCGTGCTGAAGCTACGACGCGTCCCCGAGAGCCTGGAGACCACCGCTGCGAAGACCCCGGCCGTCGAGCGCGCCACCCGCATCGCCCGCGAGATGCTCGGAGCCACCGCCACCCTCGTGCCCACCTTCGCCGACGAGCTCGACGAGGACGGCCAGCTGCAGCTGCACGCGGTCACGGTCAAGCACCAGGCCGGCACGCGCATCGAACGACCCGCCCAGCGCGCGCGCATCGAGCGCACCTTCTCCGCGATGCTGCCCGGCCGCTGGCGGGCGCTGTGGCAACTCGAGGACGACACCGTCCGCTTCGAGATCCGCCCCACGCTGCCCACCCGCATCGAGCACCCGGCCCCGCCGCAGCGCGACGGCCTGGACGTCCTGCGCGACTACGACGAGGTCGCCATCGAGCTGGCCGTCGATGAGGACGGTCACCTGAGCACCTGGCAGCCGGCCATCGACCCGCACTTGATGGTCGTCGGCGCCACCGGTACCGGCAAGACCGTCCTGCTGCACGGCGTGCTCACCGAGATCACCGCCTGGGGCTGGCCGGTCTTCGTCAACGACGCCAAGGGCGTGGAGTTCCTGGGCTTCCGCGAGTGGCCCAACGTGCGTGCGGTGGCCACCACGGTCGGTGAGCAGGTGGCCGTCATCCACACGGTGTGGCAGATCATGGAGGATAGGTACGCCGCGATCGTCGAGGGACGCGCGCACGAGTCTGACTTCGAGCCGGTCGTCCTCTTCCTGGACGAGTTCCGTGACTTCTACGGCAACCTGACCGACTGGTACGCGCGCGTGCGCGTGACCGGCAAAGGTGGTGACCCGAGCAGGGCGCCTGTGCTGGAGAAGGTGAAGTCCATCGCCCGCAAGGGCCGCACCGCCCGCACCCACCTGGTGCTGGGCACCCAGCGCCCGGACGCGGACTTCCTCTCCGGTGAGGCGCTGGCGATCGACACGCCCATCCCCACCCCGCAGGGGTGGACGACCATGGGGCAGATCGAGGTCGGTGACCACGTCCTGGGCGAGGACGGGCATTCAGTGCGGGTCAGCGCCACCACCGACGTCGCGCACGGGCGCCCGTGCTACCGGGTCAGCTTCTCCGACGGCTCCAGCATCGTCGCCGACGAGGAGCACCTGTGGGCGGCGCGCACCGCTGCGCAGCGCGCGGGCGACGCGGTGGCCGCCACCTCGCTCACCCGTGCCCAGCGGTGGTCGGCTCACGCTGAACTGGCCGCGCAGCTGGCCACCCTGGTCGAGGACGAGCGCGTGGTGAGCGTCAGCGAGTTCGAGCGCGAGCTGGGTCGTGGCCGCCTCACGCTGCTGCGCCTGGGCATCAACGACGGCCGCTGGCAGCTGGCCAGCGTGGGCCACCGCGAAGGTGAGTCAGGCCGCTTCGGGAGCCGCACGTACCGCCGATCCGACCTCATCGCGGTGCTGCGGCAGGAGCTGGCCTCACCCGCGCCAAGCTGGCGGGAGGCCGGGGCGCGCATCGTCACCACCGGTCAGATGGCGCGCACCGTGCGCCGCCACGACAACGGCGCCACCTGGTCGATCGGGGTCGCCGCGCCGTTGGTGCTGCCCGAGGCCGACCTGCCCATCGACCCGTGGTTGCTCGGCTACTGGCTCGGTGATGGGCACAAGGCCGCCGCCACGATCGCCACCGCTGACGAGGAGGTCTTGGAGCGGATCCGCGTGCTGGGGTACCGGGTGAGGCACTACGCGCGCTTCAACTACGGCATCAGCACCGGTGAGCGCGGCGGTGGACCGACCCGGCACACCCTCGTCGGCGCCCTGCGCGAGCTGGACCTGCTGCACAACAAGCACGTCCCGCCCGTGTACCTGCGGGCATCGGCGCGGCAGCGCGCCGAGCTGCTCGCCGGACTGCTGGACGCCGACGGCACGTGCGCCGTCCGGGGCTCCGGTGAGGTGCTCTCCGACCAGGTCACCTTCACCAACTGCGAGCGCCGCTTGATCGAAGCCGTGGCGGAGCTGGCCGCCTCGCTCGGCTTCATCCCCACCGTGCGCCAAGCCCGCGGCGCGGGCATCGAGGAGCACGTCACTTCCGTCGCCCACGGGTGCACGTTGCGCCCGGTGTGGGTGGTCTCCTTCACCCCCGACCGGCAGGTCTTCGGCATCGGCCGCAAGCAGAAGGTGCTGGAGCCGGCGCTGGCCCACACCCGGCGCGCCACCACACGACAGCGCTACGTCGTCGCCGTCGAGCCGGTGCCCTCCGTGCCGGTGCGGTGCATCACCGTGGACTCACCGAGCCACCTGTACCTGGCCGGGCGCAGCTTCATCCCCACGCACAACTGCCGCGACAACTTCCGCGCCCGGGTCAGCCTGGGGCGCCTGTCCCCGCAGGGCTCGATGATGATGTGGGACTCGCCCTCCGCGGCCGTCTCCGTGCCCAAGGGCATCCGCGGCCGCGGCATCACCCTCGACCAGGGCGACCGCCCCCGCGAGATCCAGACCTTCTGGACCCCCGACCCGCGCAAGGTCAGGGCCGAGCACACCGGCGACCTCGCCATCCTGCGCAGCCTGCTGCCCAGCCAGCGCCGTCACGAGCGCCTCGTCATCATCGCCCCGCACGTGCAGGAGAGCAGCGACCTCGACGAGCCCCGCTACGGGCAGTGGGCGAGCGCCTTCTTGCAGACCAGCTCCACCGGCGGCCCGGCCAGCACCGACTACCTGCGCCACGTCGCGCGCATCGTGCCGCTGGCCCTGCACCCGGAGCGGGCGCCGCGCTCCACGCTCGCGCCGGCGCTGCTGCTCGGCGCCGGCCACGACGTCGAAGCGGGCGAGCCCGACGAGCTCGACAAGGTCGACGGGCTTGATGATGCGGCCGGCTCGACGCGGGCCGCCGACGACTTCGACGGTGAGGGCGCCGTCATCGTGGAGAAGGCGCCCGCCGGCTCGCGCTTCGTCAGCCTCGAGCACCGCAGCACCACCGGGCCGCGCGGCAGGAGCACCACCAGCGACGACCCCGAGGCCAGCTATGCACCGGACGTCGCGCTCAGCTACGCCACCGGACACGACAGCGACTACGACAGCGAGCACGACGCCGAGCAGGACCAGGACGACGAGTTCGACGCCTTCGCCGGCTACGGCAGCCCCGAGGACCTCACCGTCGACGAGCTCGAGGCGGGCATGCTCGTCCTGCTCGACGAGGACACCGACCACTGGGCGGTGCTCGAGGAGGACCCGGCACCCGACCTCGACGACGACGACGCCCGGTGCCTGGACTGGCGCGACGACGACGACGGCGCCGGCTCGCTGACCGTCGACGCCAGCGCCGTGGTCACCGCCCGCCACCCCCTCGACGACGCACCCGAGCAGGACGAGCGCGAGGACACCACCCCCACCTCGCCCCGCCGCGCCGGCGGATCCAGCGGCACGCGCTCGACCGGCACGCCCCGACGTCGCGGCAGTCGCGCCGCGCGAGCAGCCCCTGAGCGTCCCCCGCTGCACGCCGTGCGCTGAGCACCGGGCAGAGCACCGCCTCCCGCTGTCCCACACCCACCCCTCCACCCACCCCTCCACCCACCCGCACGGACCCGGAGTGATGTCATGACAACGACCGCCACGCTCCACACCCCCATCCCCAACCCCACCTCCGCCGCAGCCAGCAGCGCCAGCGCCTGCGCCGAGGCGGCCAGCGTCGATGAGGTCCTGCTGGCGCGCACCGACGAGGGGCGGTGGCGCACCTGGCGCCCGCGCGCCGATGCGCACCTGTTCATCGGCGGCCATCAGGGATCGGGAGGCACCAACGCCCTGCGCGCAGCGGTGATGGGGTGGACAGCGGCCGGGGGAGCGGCCTTCCTCATCCACCCCACCCACTCCCGCCTGCAGTCGCTGCGCGAGTGGCCAGGCGTGCAGGCTGTCGCCGGCCAGGGCGAGGTGCACGCCGCCATCGCCATCGTCCACGCCCTGCACGCCGAGATGGAACGCCGCCACGCGCAGGCGTGCGCCAGTGAAGGCCAGCTCGAGCACACCCCGCTCCTGCTGGCGATCGACGAGTTCACCGACCTGCGCGGCTGGTGCCACTACGCCTGGAGCTACGAGGACGACGCCTCCCGCCGCGCCACCCGTGAACTGCTCGTCGCCGACCGAGCGTGCCGTCGAGCACACCCGCAGACGCGGCGGCACCGGCACCACCCCGCCAGCACGCCGGAGGCAACGGCCCTGAGCGCGCGCGCCGACACCGATGAGGCAGAGCCACCGGACCCGGCCGTCTCACCCACTCTCATTGCCCTGGAACACCCGCTGCGCGAGGGACGCGGCGTCGGCATCCACCTCGCCGTCCGCGCGGCCCACTGCGCACCCGAGGCTGTCGGCACCCTGCAGCACTTCGGCCAGCGCGTCTGGCTGGGCAAGGCTTCAGCGCTGGAGTCGCAGCTGATGTGGCACAGCGTCATCGGCGCCGAGTTCAGCGGCCGGGTGCCCGGGCGCGCCGTGTGCTCCAACGCCCACCGCCTGCCGGTCAAGGCGCAGGTCGTCTGGACCTCGGACCCGGGCAGCGCAGGGGCCGCCGACCACGAGCTGCTGCAGCGCATGAGCCCGCGCACCGCCGCCCACGAACCGCTGCAGCTGACCGCTCCCGAGCCGAGCAGCGCCGGCTTCGGCTACGCGCAGTGGGCGCACCCGCAGGTGTACCGGACCCTCGAGCAGGCGCGCATCGCCCACCTGAACGACCAGCGCCCCTGGCTGCTGCCCCGCTGGCTGCACCCGCAGGCGGAGCGCTCGCGCACCAGCCGCAGCAGCCGGCAGCAGGTGCACGCATGAGCGACGGCAGCACCTCAGCGCTGCTGTCGGCGCTGCTCGTGCTCACCTTCGCCTGCGCCTTCTTGCCCGCCGGCTTCCTCACCGAGCACCGCCGTGCGGCAGTGCGTGCGCGCCAGCACGCGAGCGCCGCAACGTCGGTGCCGGGCGTGCACACGCCCAGCGCCCCCGTGCGCACGCCGGCAACAAGCCGGTACCCACCGGCAGCAAGCCTGTATCCAGCCGCCGCAGATCCCGCACCCGCACCTGGAGGTCCCCGTTGCGCACCTCGTCCGAGCCGACCCGCAGCAACGACGACGACAAGATGACCCTGGTGCTGGTGGCCGCGTTGTTCCTCGCCTTCGGCGGGGCTGCGGCGCTGTGGGACAAGGTCTTGGGCAAGCTGCTCGAGCTGCACGTCATCCTGCCCGCCGGGCCGCAGATCACCCTCGCCCTGCCCGAGGCGGCAGGGGCGGGCCTGGACGGGCGTCGGCTGCTGCTGGCCGGCGCCCTCGTCCTGCTGCTGCTGGCGGCCGCCGCCGGTGAACGCCGCCGCAGGGCGCGCGTACGAGCGCGCGGCGGCGACGGCGCCCGGGCGGGCCGGCGATGAGGTCGACCAGCGCACCCGGCACCCGCGCGAGCACCTGCACGCTGCAGCGCGTGCACCGGCGGGCACGCGGCGCTAGGCGCATCCCCTACCCGGCGCTACGCTGTCAGCGCAACAGCCGTAACTCCAAAAGAGTAATAAGGTTTGGCGCTGGTCAGGCCGAGAGGAGCCGCGTGAGCGCCGCACGCCTTCGCCACGAGCACACTGCCGCAGGCGCGGCGCCGCACTCCCGCACCGCGGCAGCGGCGAAGGTCAGGGAGCAGGCGAGAGCCCACGCCGCTGCGGCGCCTGCTGAGCACGCAGGAACAGCCGACCCTGCGCAGTGGCGCGCCTCCACCGAGCGCCTGTCGCTCCATCCCACCCGCACACCCTCCGGCCTCAGCTTCGGCAACCTGCTGCGCAGTGAGCTGCTGAAGGTCACCAGCGTGCGCTCGCTGCCGATGACCGCCTTGGCCGCCATGCTCGTCGTGGTCGGCGTCGGCGTCGGTGTGAGCGCCGCGCTGGCGCACGACGCGGCCAGCGGCTCGGCGCAGAGCGCGCAGAGCTTCTTCAGCGTCCCGATGTCAGGAGTGCAGCTCGCCACGGTGATCGTGGCCGCGCTGGGCGTCATCTCCATCACCGGAGAGATCGCCAGCGGGATGATCCGCACCACCTTCCTCGTCGCCCCTCGACGCGTGAGCGTGCTGCTGGCCAAGGCCACCGTCCTCACCGCAGTGGTGATCACCAGTCAGGGTCTGGCCATCGCCGCGACGTTCGCGACCGTCAACTACGCGATCGTCGAGCGTGAGCAGCGCCTCTCCCCGGGTGCCCGTGAAGTCCTCACCGCCTTGGCCGCCAACGTCTACTTGCTGGTGGGAGTCGCGCTCATCGGCTTGGCGCTCGGTGTCGCGATGCGCCACGCGGCCGCGGCGATCTGCACGCTGCTCGGTGCCCTGTTCGTCCTGCCGATCCTGCTGCAGATGCTGCCCAGCTCCGCCCTGGTCGACGCGCTGAGGAAGTGGTGGCTGACCTCCACCATGGAGAACGCCACGGACCTGCGCAGCAGCGATCAGTACCTCCAGGCCCCCATCGGCGCTGCGGCCTTCACCGCGTGGATCGTGCTGCTGCTCACCCTCGCCGCCATCAGCCTCAGGCGGCGCAGCGCTTGATGAGTCCGAGCACCTGCCGGGCACCGCCCGCGCGGCAGTCCACTGCCCGCCGCACCGACACCCGCTGTCGGTGCGGCAGCAGCCGGGGGGGGGGGGGGGGGGGGGGGGGGGGGGGGGGGGGGGGGGGGGGGGGGGGGGGGGGGGGGGGGGGGGGGGGGGGGGGGGGGGGGGCGGGGCGGGGGGGGGGGGGGGGGGGGGGGGGGGGGGGGGGGGGGGGGGGGGGGGGGGGGGGGGGGGGGGGGGGGGGGGGGGGGGGGGGGGGGGGGGGGGGGGGGGGGG
>NZ_JBJLRD010000087.1:0-8988 GCF_050871305.1 Kineococcus gypseus
TGGGCCGCTGCTCGCGCGGGCCGATGCCGTCCCGCCAGTGGTAGGTGTCCGCGAAGCAGCCCCCCGGCCAGCGCAGGTTCGGGATCTGAAGCGCCCGCAGCGCCGCGACCACGTCCGAGCGGATCCCGCCCACGTTGGCGATCTCGGAGTCCTGCCCCACCCAGAACCCGCCGTAGATGCACCGGCCCAGGTGCTCGGCGAAGTGCCCGTACAGGTGCCGGCTGATCCGCGCCCCCGGCAGGTCCACGTCGACGACGCCCTGCACGCGCGTGGTGGTCGTGCGCTGCTGCGCGGTGGTGGTGGCGGTGCCGGGCACCGCTTCGTCGATGGACACGGGACTCCTCGCTGAGCTGGTCGGCCGTCAACGGCGCGACCGGCGGGCGCTGTCGCCGGGCTCGTGCCGGCGGCGGCTCCGTCGGCGCGCCACCGCTGTCCCGGGGGAGCAGCGGGTCCCGAGTGTATCGAGAGCTCGAGTGTATCGATATGTACCGCAGGCGGGCTGCCGCTGTCGAGGAGGTCGCCGGCAGTTCACCGCCCGTCGCGGCGAGCGGGCGCGCCGCCCCGACCGCCGCGACGGGGCGCCGCGTCAGCGCGGCCCGTGGCCGCCGTGGCCGCCCCGGTTCCAGCCGCCCCAGCCGCCGCGCGGGTGCTCGGGGCGCTCGGGGCGGCACAGCCGGCTGACCGGGTTCTCCGTGTCGGCCGTCAGCAGACCCAGGCGGTAGGGCAGCTGGGCGTAGTCGCCGCCGGCGGCCGGGTCGAGCCCCTGGTACAGGAAGCGCATCGGCTCGCAGGGGTCGATGGTCGGTTCCTGGTCGACGTTGGAGCGGATCAGCTCGCCGTGCGAGATGTCCTGCGTCCACGGCGTGCCGGTGAAGGAGACGTTGTTCGAGCGGGCGTAGGGCCGCTCCTCGGAGTCGGCCAGCGGCTCCCACTCCCCGTCGATGCTCGGGCTCGTCCACGAGCGGAACCAGCGGCGCCCGTCCGTGCCGATCGCCTCGTGCAGCAGCAGGTACTTCCCCGTGCCCTCGATGCGGTAGACGTTGCTCGCCTCGAACAGCCGGTTCTGGTCCGGGTCGGACAGCGCGATGACGGTGGGCTCGTCGTCGTAGCCGTTCGGGAAGTCCTCGAGGTCCGTCTCCGAGCGGTACAGGTGCCCGTTGTCGTCGGAGGAGAACAGGTAGCACTTGTCGTCGTCGCAGACGTTCCAGAAGTCCAGCCAGTACCCGTCGCCGATGTTCTCCTGGACGATGTCGGGCATGTCCGCGTAGAAGTGCTGCGGGGCGCTCCACGACAGCGGGTCGGAGATGTCCGCGGTGGTGGAGTAGGCGCCGTTGCCGTCCTGGTAGACGAGGTACCACAACCCCTGCGGCTCGAAGAAGAACACCTGCGGGGCGGCGCGGTAGCCGGGCCCGATCGGCGAGGCGTCCAGGTGGTGCAGGGGGGCGGTGGAGGCTTGCGACCAGTCGGTGAAGCTGGTCTGGACCATGTTCCAGCCGTCCGGCGTGGAGATCGTCGCGAAGACGTGGTACGTGCCGTCGACCTCGACGATCGTGGGGTCCTTGACGGAGTAGACCGTGCGGTCGTCCGAGCGCGGGTTGTCCGGGGAGATCAGCGGGCCGGTCGAGGTCCAGTGGAAGTCGGTGCGGGTGCCGCGGCGGGCGCCGTCGGCGTGCGCGGCGTCGGCCGAGGCGGACACCGCTGCGGACGGCGGTGCGGACGGCGGTGCGGACGCCTGAGCGGCGCCGGTGGAGACGACGAGGGCCGAGGCCGTGGCGGCGGCGGCCAGCACCGCGGCGGCGGTGCGGCGGGTCCTGCTCGCAGAGGGGTTCACGTGCGCTCCTTCGCGCTCGGCGGCCGGAGGGCCGGCCGCTGGTGGCTCAGCGGGCCGCGCGCCCGCTGCAGCGGCGCCGGGGGGCGCGTGCACGGGGAGGGCTGCGGGCGCTCCGGGTGTATCGATAGAAACAACACCCCGGGTGCCTGTCAAGCGCACGCAGTGCGAGTGCGCTGCGCCGTGCGGGGACGCGCCGGGCGTGGCCGGGCGGGGCCGGGCGCGCCGCGGCGCTCAGACGAGCGCCGCGGCGCCCAGCTCCTGCACCCGCACCTGGAGGGTGTCCAGCGCCACCGTGGTCACCGACGCCGGCGGCAGCGGTGTGAAGCCGCTGGTGTCGATGCCCGCGGAGGTGAAGACCACCGCGCCGTCCGGGCGGCGCAGCCAGCTCATCCGGTAGTAGCCCTCGTCGTGGTCGCGCGGCAGCTGCGCCGGGCTCAGGCCCGAGGCGCACAGGTCCGCCAGCGGCACCGGGGAGGACTCGCTGGCGTGCACGACGACGAGCTCGTCGGCGCTGAGCAGCACCGCGTTCAGGCTCGCGGCGGGGAACTCCTCGCGCAGCCGCGCCGTCGCCAGCGCCGCCGCGGTCGGCAGGTCGGCGCCCTCGTCGCGGTGGCGCAGCACCAGCGCGAAGATCCGCTCGCTGTCGGTGGTGCCGCGCACCCGGGCCAGGTGCGGCGCCCCCACCAGCTCCTCCAGCCGGCGCACGTCCGGCACCGCGCCGTTGTGGGCGAAGGCGACGCCCTCGTGCAGGAACGGGTGGCTGTTCTCGTGCCCGACAGACATCCCCGAGGTGGCCAGGCGCAGGTGCACCAGCCGCGCGGTGCTCGCCCGCCCCGCCAGCGCCCCGGCGCCGTGCCGCGAGCGCTGCACGGGCAGCGCGTCGCGCACCCGGTGCACCTCGCCGTCACCGACCCAGGCGGTGCCCCAGCCGTCGGCGTGCAGGCCCGACAGGCCGCGGAAGGCCGCCAGGCGCTCGGCCCCCAGGGCGTCGGCGAGCGTGGTGGGCCGCGGGGCGGCGAGGGCGAGGAGCCGGCACACGAGGACCTCCGGGGACGAGCGGACCGGTCCCAGGGCATCGGCGCCGGCGCCCCGGTGCTGAACCCTCGCACACCCGTGCGGGTGCGCGGCAGGGGTGCGGCGCGGTGCGTCAGAGGTGCGCGGTGCCGCTGAGGCAGGTGGTGCTCTCGCCGCCCACCCGTACCCGTCCGTCCACGGTGCGCACCCGCACCACCCCGGCCCGCCCCACCCGCGCGCCCTGGATCGCGGTGTAGTCCGGCGGCAGCGCCCCCGTGCCGGTCAGCCACTGCGCCAGCCCGGCGTTCAGGCTGCCGGTGACCGGGTCCTCGGGCACCCCCAGCTCGGGGACGAAGGCGCGCACCTCCACCGCGTGCTCCGAGCCGGCCGGGTGCGTCCCCACCAGCCCCAGCGGCAGGTCGCCCAGCGCGCGCGCGTCGACCTCCGCCTCCAGCACCCGCTGCGCCGACGCCAGCCGCACCGCCGCCCAGCCGGGCCCGTTGTCCACCCACTGGTGGTCCACGACGTCCTCGCGCGCGGCGCCCAGCGCGCGCACCACCCGCTCGAGCACCTCCTCCTCCAGCGGCCCGGTGCGCACCAGCGGCGGCGCCTCGAAGCTGAGCGCGCCCGCGTCGCGGTGCACCGGCACCAGTCCCGCGGCGCACTCCTGCACCACGACGTCACCGCCGCGCGGGCGCCCGCCCGACTCCAGCCAGGCGTGCGCCGAGCCCAGCGTGGGGTGCCCGGCGAACGGCAGCTCCCCGCCGGGGGTGAAGATGCGCAGCAGGTAGTCCGCCGCCGGGTCGCGCGGCGGCAGCACGAACGTCGTCTCCGAGAGGTTCGTCCACGCCGCGAAGCGCTGCATCTCCTCGGCGTCCAGGTCCTCGGCGTCCAGCACGACGGCCACCGGGTTGCCCCGGTAGGGCACCGCGGAGAAGACGTCGACCTGCGCGAACGGGCGGGGGCGGGGCACGGGCACTCCTCGTCGGGGCGGCACGGGGCGGCACGGGGCGGGCTGACAGGATGGCGCCGTGGCGGGCGAGCAGGGGGGAAGCGCGCCGGAGCGCGTCGTCGGGGTCGGCCCGTGGCAGGGCCCGTGGCCGCAGGACCCGCGCTACGACCCCGAGCTGCTGCGCGAGGGCGACCGCCGCAACGTCGTGGACGCCTACCGCTACTGGTCCAACGCCGCGATCGTCGCCGACCTCGACACCCGCCGGAACCCGCTGCACGTGGCGGTGGAGAACTGGCAGCACGATGCGAACATCGGCTCGGTGGTGCGCACCGCCAACGCCGCCAACGCCGCCGGCGCCCACGTGGTGGGCCACAAGCGCTGGAACCGGCGCGGCGCCATGGTCACCGACCGCTACCTGCACGTGCACCACCACGCCGACGTCGCCGCGCTGGCGGACTGGGCCGCGCAGCGCGGCCTGCCGCTGGTGGGTGTCGACAACGTCGAGGGCTCGGTGCCGCTGGAGACGTACGACCTGCCGCGCGGCTGCGTGCTCCTGTTCGGCCAGGAGGGCCCGGGCCTGACGGAGGAGGCGCTGGCGCGCTGCGCGGACGTCCTCGCCATCGCGCAGTTCGGCTCGACGCGCTCGATCAACGTCGGCGCCGCGGCGGCGGTGGCCGTGCACGCCTGGGTGCGCCGGCACGTCTTCGGCCAGCGGCCCTGAGGCGCGGGGCGCCCGGCTACCCGCGCGGTGCTCCCGGGCCCCGGCGCAGCAGGTCGCCCGTGCGGCGGGCCGCCTCGCGGATGCCGGCCCGCTCGTCCAGCCAGCCGCCGGCGACGCCGACCACGGGCAGCTTGCCGAGGGTGCGGGTCAGCAGGTTCCCGCGCGGTCGCTCCTCCAGCAACTGGTGCAGCTCGAAGAAGGCGCGGCCCAGGCGCCACAAGGTGCCCGCGGCCCGGCGGGCGCCGGCGCTGAGCGTCGCGGCGCGGCCGCCGTCACCCTCGCCGAGTTCCTCGTCGGCCCCGGTGGCCAGGTGCTCCTCGGCCTCGCCGGGCGTGGGCACGTGCTCCGCGCCGGCGAGCGGTTCGGCGGCGGGCAGGTGGCGGTCGAAGAGGACCTGCGCCAGCAGCGGCACCCAGTCCGCCGGGGCGGTGCGCCCGTGCTCGCGGGCCGTGGCGCACACCGCCAGCCC
The DNA here is from genome assembly GCF_050871305.1 of Kineococcus gypseus. Lineage (NCBI taxonomy): Bacteria > Bacillati > Actinomycetota > Actinomycetes > Kineosporiales > Kineosporiaceae > Kineococcus > Kineococcus gypseus. The sequence continues at coordinate 4,988 of NZ_JBJLRD010000087.1, forward strand.
GGCCGCCGAGGCGCCCAGGGCGGCCTGCAGGGGGACGCGGTCGGCCAGGGCCCCGGCGAGGCGGGGCGCGGCGGCGGCCAGGCCGGCGCTGATGCCGATGCGGGTGACCCACCAGTCCACGCGCCGGTCGAGGGGCTGCTCCCCCCACCGCGCCGAGGCGGGGGTGGTCTCGCCCAGGGCCCGGTCCCGCAGGGCGTCCAGGGCCCGCGCGGGGAAGGGGGCGGTCGGGGGCGGGTCCTCGTCGAGGCCGAGCCAGCGCTGCGGGTCGCTCAGGACGCGTTCGACCATCGCGGCGTACGCGCCCAGGGCGCGGGTGATCTGCGCGTCGCTGACGGCGGGGCTGCCGGCCATGTCCTCCCCCTCTTCACGGACGGTGCGTGGACCAGACCCTGGCGCAGATCGGTGCGCGACGCGCGTCGTCCGCGGGCCGCCCCCCGCTCAGCTGCCGTCGCGCAGGTCCGCCGGCACGGTCGTGGACAGCACGACGTCGCTGAAGGTGCTCGTGCACGGCGTCGCGCCCGGCGCCTGCGCGAGCAGCCCGGCGCGCACGGGGGCGCCCCCGCGCTCGTCGAGGCGGAAGACGCGTACCAGGTGCCAGGTGGTGCCGTCGGTGGAGTGGTGGAAGGCGTGCGCCCGACCGGTGCGCACGATCCGCAGGTGCACCTCGTCGCCGTCGACCACCACGCAGTTCGCGTCGTCGGAGGTGCCGCGGGTGACCACCGAGACGATCGTGGCCCGCCCCTGCGGGGAGCGCTCGAAGCACAGCTTGGCGTAGTGCCGCTCGTCCTGGTGCAGCACGAGCACGGCCGCGTCGAAGGTGTCGGCGAAGGCGACGCGCACGCGCGCGGAGAGGCTGTAGTCGCCCTCGGGCGGGGTGAGCAGCAGCGCCGCGGCGCTGAGGTCGACCGCCTCGCCCAGCGGGTCGTTGAACCAGTCCGTGCCCGCCCGGGCGGTGATCGAGAGCCGGCCGCGCGCCTCGTCGTGCTCCACGGCGGCGGGCTCGCCGTGCCAGGTCAGCGGCGGCAGGCCCGGCAGGGACGGCGGGGTGGGGGGCACGCGGGCTCCTTCGGCGGTCGGACGGCTCGGCAGCACCCTAGGGCGCTCACCACACGTCGCCGTCGCGCCAGTCGCACACCAGCGGCGCGGTGACGTCCCACGCCCCGGCGGGGTCGTGCACGTGCAGGCAGCCGTCGTCGTCGGGGGTGGGGCGCGGCCCGTCGGGGGCCAGCACGCCGGAGGGGCCCAGCCACGGGCGCCAGCCGCGCTGCCGGTACAGCAGCGCGCCCTCCTCGGAGGCGCCGAGGAAGGCGCCCTCGTGGGCGCGCGCGGCCAGGCCCTCCACCACGCCCATCAGCGCCGAGCCCAGGCCGCGGCGCTGGTGGGCGGGGTCCACGGCGACCGCCTCGACGTACCCGGCGCGCACCCACCGCCCGGCGACCAGCAGGGAGCGCTGCACCAGGGCGGCGTGCCCGGTCAGCCGGCCGTCGAGCACGGCCAGCACGTGCAGGCCGCCCAGGGCGTGGCGCACGTCCTCGTCGTCGAGGTCGCCGGCGAAGGCCTCGTCCAGCAGCGCGCGCACCTCGCGCAGGCGCTGCGCGCCCAGGTGGGCGGTGGGGGTGACGCTCAGCTCGTCCGGGACGGCCACGCCCCCAGGGTGCTCCCCGGGCCCGGGCGCGCGACAGCCCCCGGGCGCGGGGCGCCGGGGGCTGTCGCGGGGGTGCGGGCGCGCGTCAGGGCAGGACGAGCACCGTGCCCACGACGATGCGCGCGGGGTCGTCGCCGATGATCCCGCGGTTGACGTCGTGCAGGACGCGGTAGCCGCCGACCACGCCGTTGTTCACGGCGATGCGGTACAGCGTCTCGCCCGGCGCGACGGTGTGGGTGCGCGCGGCCGGGGCGGGCGGCGGCGCCGGGGCGAACTGCACGACCGGGGCCGGAGCCGGAGCGGGGGCCGGGGCGGGGGCCGGGGGAGCGGGCGGCGGCGGCACGGCCAGCGGCGGGGCCATCACGGGCGCCGGGGCCGGCGCCGGGGCGGGCGCCGGGCGCAGCAGGGCCTGCTCGACGCCCACCGGGTCCGCCAGGCCGCGCAGGCCCAGCTTGCGCGAGCAGGACGGCCAGGCGCGCCAGCCCTGCTGGGCGAGCACGCGCTCGGCGGTGACGATCTGCTGCTCGCGGGTGGCCAGGTCGGCGCGCGGGGCGAACTGCCCGCCGCCGAACCCGGTCCAGGTGCGCGGGCTGAACTGCAGGCCGCCGTAGTAGCCGTTGCCGGTGTTGATGTTCCAGCGGCCGCCGGACTCGCACTGGGCGAGGCGGTCCCACTCCTCCAGGGGAGCGGCGGAGGCGCCGGAGGCCGGGGTGAGCACCGCGGCGGCGGCGGCACCGGCGGCGGCGGTGGTCAGCAGGGCGCGGCGCAGGGTGCGCAGGCGCGCGGGGGCAGGGCGGGACGACGCGGGCATCGAGACCTCCAACGCCTGCGAGGTCAGCTGTCGGGTTCGGGTCGAAGGTTGTTGACCCGGCCGCCTCTCGGCGGCTTCACCCCGAGGACCCCTGCCGCGCGGTGCGCGGTGGGCGTCCGAGGAACCATGGGTCCCCCGCTCCTGCCCGTAGATCACTGTTCCGGCGCGGAGCGGGCAGGACTCGGCGTGTCCCCGCGACGGGCCCCCGAGGTGTCGGGAGCCCGCCGACCGTAACAAGAGCGGAGCCGGACGTACACCGTCCCGTCATCCGGGTGGTGCCGCGGGCCCGGCGTCCCGCCACCGGGCGCGGCCGACTGTGACGCACTTCACGCCCGCGCGGCGTCCGCGTCGCGCCCCGGCGCGCCGGCGGGGGGAGGGGGCTCAGCTGTTGGCGAGCAGCTTGGCCACGGCCTCCTCGATGCGCGGGGTGAAGTCCCCGGCGCGCTCGCCCGGACGACCGTGCAGCGGCTCGCCGAAGGTCACGCTGATGCGCGGGCGACCCCGCGAGGGCCAGTTCTGCCGCGGCGGCATCGCCTCGTAGGTGCCGCGGAGCGCCACCGGCACCACGGGCACGCCCCCCTCCAGCGCCAGGTAGGCCGCGCCCTTCTTGAAGGGGCGCATCTCCCCGGTGTAGCTGCGCCCGCCCTCGGGGAAGATCACCAGGCTCCAGCCGTCCGCGAGCAGCTGCGAGGACGTGTTCGCGCCCCGGCCGCCGCGCCGGTCCAGCGGGAAGGTGCCGATGACCAGCCCCGAGGGCGCCGAGCGCCACCAGACGTCGAAGAAGTAGTCCGCCGCCGCGGCCACCGCCACCCGCCGCCGCCGCCGCGGGCCCAGCGCGTCCAGCAGCACCGGGGTGTCCAGGTGCGAGGAGTGGTTGGCCACGATCACCGCCGGGCCCCCCAGGGCGTCCAGCGCCTCCACCCCGCGCACCTCGATGCGCAGCTCCGCGCGCATCAGCGGGGTCAGCAGCACCCGCTGCAGGCCCGAGCGCACCGCGGACGCCGGCCGCGAGCGCACCCAGTCGTTGCGGTGCACCTTGCGGGTGCCGCCCGGCCCCGAGGGTCCTCCCGCCCCCCCGGCGCCGCCGCCGGCGCGCCGGCGCGCCAGCGGGAAGGCCCGCGCCAGCCGGGCGGGACCGTCCTCACCCATCAGCATCGTCATGGGGTGACCTCCTCGCGCACGGCTCCGGGCGCGTTCGGCGTTCGTGACGGGCGCACCCCGGCATCTTCCCACGACGGGCGCCCACCGCCCGGCGGCACCGCGCCCGGCCGCTGCCCCCGGGCGGGGGGCGGCCGGTGCGCCGGACCGCCCGTTGCCGCGCAGTGCCGATCAGTGCCGACCGGTGCCGCGCGTCAGTCGGTGCCGGCGAGCACCTGCTGCGGCACCCGCAGCCGCCGCGCCGGCGAGGACGCCGCCCACTCGGCCACCGGCCAGCGGGGGGGGGGGGGGGGGGGGGGGGGCGGGGGGGGGGGGGGGGGGGGGGGGGGGGGGGGGGCGGGGGGCGGGCGCGGCCCGGCCGGGGGGGGGGGTGGGGGGGGGGGGGGG
>NZ_JBJLRD010000088.1:0-8817 GCF_050871305.1 Kineococcus gypseus
CGGGTCTGTGGCAGGTCAGCGGTCGCAGCGACCTGGACCTGGAGGAGTCCACGCGGCTGGACCTGCAGTACGTGGAGAACTGGTCCCCGGCGTTCGACGCGATGATCCTGGCCAAGACGGTCAAGGCCGTGCTGGGGGGGCGCGGGGCGTACTGAGCAACCCCCGGGCCACCGGCCCGCGGACGGGCACGACCACCACGAGCACCACGGACGGAGAAGCGGAATGGTCGCGGAAGCTCCCACGCGCACGGCGGGGACGAGCACCGAGGAGAGCGCGCTGAGCAGGACCCGGCGCGCGGCCGGCATGGCGGCGCGCAGGTTGCGCTGCGAGAACCGCGTGGTCTCGCGCTACGGGTTCAACCTGCTGCCGTCCGTGCGGTACCGCCAGGACCCCCCGGTGCTGGACGCCCCCGCCGCGCAGGTCGTCACCGACCTCGTGCGCGACGGCGTGACGGTGACCGACGGGCGCGGGCTGCTCGGCGCGGACGCGCCGCTGCTCGACCGCATCGAGCAGCGCGTGCGCGCCCTGCAGGACGCGCACGCCGAGGAGATCGCCGAGCGCCGCCGCGCGCTGGCCACGGGGGAGTCGGGTCGCTGGCCCAAGCCGTACCTCGTCGAGCTGCTGGGCCAGCGCCCGGAGGTGGACCCCGCGGACCCGCTCGTCGCCTTCGCCCTGCACGAGCAGGTCATGGGCATCGCCGAGGAGTACTTCCGCTGCAAGGTGCGCCTGCACGACGTCAACGTCTGGCAGAACCTCGCCACCGGCGCCCCGCCCACGAAGTCCCAGCGCTGGCACCGCGACCTGCTGGAGGACGCCGACATCGTCAAGGCGTTCCTGTACGTCGACGACGTCCCGCCCGGTGCCGGCCCGCTGACCTACGTCAAGGGCACGAACACCCCGGCCGGGCGCAGGGTCAAGCTGCCCGAGACCTGGGACGGGGTGGGTTTCCGCATCGCCGACGAGCTCGTCGAGGAACGCTTCGGCGCAGACCGCACGACGACCGCGGTGGGGCGCTCCGGGGACGTGGCCTGGGCCGACACCCTGGGCCTGCACCGCGGTGGGCACGCGCAGACCGCCGACCGCCTGGTCGTCATGTACACCTTCTGCTCCGCGGCCTGCTGCCGGCCGCGCACCCTCGTGCCCGCGCCGGGAGTGCGCCGGGCCGACCTCACCCGGGTCAGCCTGCGGCGCTGAGGACCCGCACGACCGGTACCCGCCGGTCCCCCCCACGGACGCCTCCCCCCGATCGGCGTCCGCCGGTGTGCACCACCGATACCTGCGGCGAGAGCCGAGAGGGAGAGCCAGTGATGAAGCGCACGACACACCGCCCGGTGGTCCACGGGTCGTCGGACCGTCGGATCAGCTCGACCGTCGCCCTCGGTTCGCTCGCCGTGGTCGCGTACACGCACCTGGGGTACCCGCTGGTGGTGCGCCTGGCCGCGGCGCGCGCCCGGCGCGCGGCCGAGGCCGCGGCCGGCCCCGGCGAGCCGGTGCCCCCGCCCCTGCCCACCGTCACCGTGGTGGTGCCCGCGTACAACGAGCAGCGGTTCATCGGCGAGAAGATCGCCGACACCTTCGCCCAGGACTACCCGGCCGGGCTCCTCGACGTGCTCGTGGTCGACGACGGCTCCGAGGACGGCACCGCCGAGGTGGTGCGCGAGTGGGAGGCCCGGGAGCCGCGCGTGCGCCTGGTGCAGCAGAGCGCGCGCGGCGGCAAGAGCTCGGCGCTGAACCGCGGCGTGCGCGAGGCGCGCGGCGAGGTCGTGGTGTTCACGGACGCCAACGGCTCGCTGCTGCCCGGTTCGCTGCGCGCCGTGGTGGCCCCGTTCGCCGACGAGCGCACCGCGGTGGTCTCCGGCACCAAGAAGCCGATCGGCGACGGTGCGCACGGCGGCGGCGAGTCGGCGTACTGGCGCCTGGAGAGCGCGCTGAAGGCGGCCGAGAGCGTCTTCGGCGTCGTCGTCGGCGCCGACGGCGGCATCTTCGCCGTGCGCCGCGCCGCGTACGAGCCCATCCCGCCCAACGTCTACGCGGACGACTACTGGATCCCGCTGGCCGCGCTCGAGCGCGGGTACCGCGTGGCCCACGAGCCCGCCGCGTGCGCGGTCGAGGCGCTGTCGCTGACCAAGAACGACGACTTCGAGCGCCGCGCCCGCATCTCCGCGGGCATCTGGCACGGCAGCCTGGCCAAGCTCGGGCTGGCCGACCCGCGCCGCGGGTGGGTGGCCGTCGCGTTCGTCTCGCACCGCTGCCTGCGCACCGGCGTGGTGCCGGTGCTGCTGCCCGTGCTGCTGGCCGCCTCCGGGCGCGCCGGTCAGGCCAGCCCGGCCCTGCGTGCGCTGTGGTGGGCGCAGGTGGCGTGCTGGGGCGCGGCCGCCGGGGGCGCGGTGACCAACCGCCGGGCCCTGGCGCTGCCGTACCAGTTCGCGCTGACGAACGTCGCGGCCCTGCGCGGCGGCCTGCGCCAGCTCTCCGGCCGCCAGACGGGCCTGTGGAAGCGCACCAGCCGGGGCCGCTGGACCTGACCGGCGCCGGCCGGCGCGAGCGCGCCGGGACGACGGGGCCCGGTCATCCCCAGGGGTGACCGGGCCCCGTCGCGTCCGCCCCGCTGCGGCGCGGGGCGCGCACCCGGCTACGGCGCGAGGCGCACCTGCACGAAGTCCAGCTTCGTGTTCGCCCCGCCGGTGGCGTCCAGCGTCAGCGCCCCGTCGCTCACGCGCACCCGCGCGGTGACCGTCTGCCACGGCGCGGCCGCCGTCGGCACGTACCCCGGCACGAGCACCACCTGGTCGGGCGTGCCCCCCTCGGCGACCACCCGGTGCCGGGAGTTCAGCGCCGCGGGGTCGCCCACGGCGACGGTGACGTCGTACGTGCCGTTGCGCAGCACCGTGGCCCACCGGCCCTGCCCGGTGTTGCCGCTGCCCGCGGGGGCCTGCAGCATCACGTGCGTGGTGTAGCGGAGGTCGGGAGCCGGGGCGGAGCTGCGCACCCGCGTGTTGGCCCGCAGGTCCAGCGGGTTGCCCATCAGGTCCATCCAGCCGCGGCGCCCGTCGAAGGGCGCACCGGTGTCGCGGTTGTGCCCGCCGGGCACCGGCGCCGAGGCCGGGCCGAAGCTGATCGTCACCGACGTCGAGGCCGGCTGGTTCACCTGGGCCGGCTTGAGCAGCGTCACGCGCCCGGCGGCCTGGTCCGTCTCCTCGAGGTACTCCGCGACGTACACGTCGCCGCTGACCGGGTCGGTCACCACGCCCAGCGGGTTCTCGAACACCAGCCGCTGGCCGGGTGTGGCGGCGTCGCTGACGGGGGCGAACGAGACGGGCTTGCCGGCGGCGTCCAGGGTGACGGCCAGCAGGTCGTCGCCGTTGGAGTACTCCGTCACCAGCAGGCTGCCGCGCAGCGCACCGTTGAAGGCCAGCCCGCTGCGGTACTCCGCCACGCCGTTGGCCGAGCGGTGCACACCGAGGTTCAGGTCGGGCGCGCGCCACCCCGGCTCCGGCTGCGTGCCCACCGGGTACTGCCGCACCTCCCACGGGTCGGTGCCCGAGGTGGGGTTGGCGCCGTTGAGGACGTAGCGGCCGGCGGAGGGGTTGGGGTGCCCGTAGTACCCGCCGGCCTGGACGCGCGTGAGGAAGTCCGCGAAGGCGGGCAGGTTCTTCAGCTGCGCGGGCGTCCCCGAGGGCGGCACCGGGGTGTTCCCGCCGTCGGCCGACTCGTTGACGGGGGCGTACAGCTGCCCGTTGCTCCCCCACAGCAGGGAGTAGGGGTTGCGCACCCCCGAGGCGTGCACCCGCACCGGCGCCCCCGCCGCGCTGGGCTGGTAGCCGACCGCCGGCGCCGAGCCGGTCGCCGACGGCGTGCCCGGGGCGTCGGTGTTCACGTTGACCGCCGTGCCGAGCGGGAACTTCGCGCGGTCGCGCACGTCGGCGACGAGGACGGCCGCGGACAGCGGCTGCTCACCGAGGTCGCCCCAGTACACGTCGGTCGCCCCGTAGGCGGTGTTCGCCCCCTGCGCGATGTACAGCCGCCCGTCGGGCCCGAACGCGGTGCCGTTCGTCATGTGGTCGTAGCGCGAGCGCGGCAGGCCGATGATGACGTCGGAGGCGGTCGCCGCGCTCAGCGCGGCACCCGGGTTCACCCGCACCAGCGAGACCTTGCCCGAGGAGCGGGGGGCGTTCGCGTACACGGGGTAGTTGTTCGTGACGTACAGCGCCGTCGGGTCGGCGGGGTCGAAGGTCAGGCCCGTGATGATGCGGTTGCCCAGGGGCCTGGCGGACTCCGCCGCGCCCAGGGTGCCGTCCGCTGCGCGGGTGTAGCGCACGATGAGCCCCGAGTAGGTGCCCACGTACAGGCGCCCGTCCGGGCCCATCGCCATCGCCGACGGTTTGGCGACGGCCACCGAGCCGGCCCGGCGGAACGCGTACGGCGCCACCGGCGGTGAGCTGGCGGAGGTGCGGAAGGTGCTGACGTAGGAGGAGAACGCCCGGCCCTGCTTGTCCCGCAGCGCCTCGGAGGTGCGCACCGTGTACGTCGTGCTGGCGGCGAGGTTGCGCGCGGGGGTGAAGCTGATCGTGCCGCCGGCCGCGTCGCTGTTCAACGTCAGCGGCACGTCGCCGTCGGGCCCGGTCAGGCGCACGCTCGCCTCGGTCGTGGTGTCGTCCACGGGGGCGGTGACCGCCAGGCTGATCGAGCTGTCCAGGCGCACGCCGCTGGAGCCGTCCGCCGGCAGCGTGCCGGTGATGCGCGGGCCGGGCACCTGCGCCGTGGCGGTGGACGGCTGGATCGTGATCCAGGTGAGCTTGGTGTTCAGCCCGCCGGTGGCGTCGACCGTCAGGCGCCCGTCGCGCACGGCGACGACCGCGGTGCCCGTGGCCGTCAGCTGCGACGCGGTCGGCTGCACGTCGTCCACGGCGGTGACCTCCTCGACCACCACGCGGTGGGTGCTGTCCAGGCAGCACGGCACCCCGGTGGCGGTCTTGCCGGTGTCACCCACCCCGACGCTCACCTGGTACACCCCCGAGGGCAGGGAGTACTCCCAGCGCCCGCCGGCCACCACCATCCCGGAGCTGTTCGGGCGCTGCAGGTGCACGAAGCTGGAGTCCGGTCCCGTGCCGCCGCGCTGGCGCGTCTCGGCGGACACGTCCTTCGGGGTCTGGTCGGCGAAGGCGACCCACCCGTACCCGCGGGTGGTGTCGTAGGGCTGCCCCGTGTCGGCCGTCCAGCCGGCCGGCACCGGTGAGGCGGCCGGGGCGAAGTCGATGCGGGCCGTGGTGGGCGGGGCCGCCCAGGCGGCGCCCGCGCCGCCGATCTGCGTGGAGGTGGTGGTCGCCAGGACCAGCGCACCCGCCGCGAGCGTGGTGGAACTGCGTCGTCGTCCTCTCATCGGTGGTCCTCGATCCGTCCTGCTGAGCTGCGGAGCGCGGTGGCTGCACGCCCCGAGGAGACCGCTTCGAAGCAGCACGAAGGTAACCCTCGCCGGACCCTCCGCACCGGTGATTCGGGGGATCGCGGCGGGGAGTTCCGCGAACCCCGCAAATCACCTGCTGTGCGTAGTTGCAGCTCTACTGCCGGTCACTGAATTGCCGCCGGGAGGCCGCCGTGCCGTTCGATCTTCACCCGAACGGCGCAGTAGTTGCACTTTTGATCATCGACTCGTGACGGCCGGTGACCGTTACGCGCCTGATCGGGTGGTCTGCGCCCCGGGGCGGCGCTTTTCCGGCCGGTGCGGTCAAGGCCGGCCCGCGACGCCCCGACCCCTCTGTTGTCGGCGCCACCGCGCCGACCGGGCGGGGAGCACCGCCGCCGACTCGATCACTTTCCGACGGAAGAGGGCACCTTCGATGACCAGGTCCACGCGCACCACCCGCCGCACCCGCGCCACCAGCACCCTGGCCGCGCTCGTCACGGCCGGCGCCTCGCTCGTCCTGGGCATCGGCGCCGGCGCCGCCCCGGCCGAGGCCGCCGAGGACGTCAGCACCGGCGTCTTCTCCGCCGGCTCGCGCGGGCAGGTCACCGAGTGGGGCCAGTGGCTCGGCGAGGACGTCGACGTCACCACCGCCTTCCTGCCGCAGATGACCTGGAAGGACATCTCCGAGTGGCAGTGGGGGATCGGCCTGTACAAGGACCGCTACCACCGCATGGCGTGGGCGGTGCCGATGCTGCCCGACACCGAGGGCGTCAGCATCCAGCAGGGCGCCACCGGCGCCTACAACGGCTACTTCAAGAAGCTGGCCGAGACGCTGGTCGCCAACAACCAGGGCGACTCGATCATCCGCATCGGCTGGGAGTTCAACTCCGACAGCTACAAGTGGAGCGCCAAGAAGGACCCGGCCTCCTGGATCGCCTACTGGCGCCAGATCGTCACCACCATGCGCTCCGTGCCCGGCACCAGCTTCGAGTTCAACTGGTCGCCCGGCAGCGGCAACAACATGGGCCAGTTCGACTCCGTGAAGGCCTACCCGGGCGACGCCTACGTCGACATCGTCGGGCAGTCGCTGTACGACCACAGCAAGAGCTTCAAGCCGGCGCAGTTCGTCGAGCGCTGGGCCAACTTCTACAACCAGCCCGGCGGCCTGAAGTGGCTGGCCGAGTTCGGCAAGGCCCACAACAAGCCCATCGCCTTCTCCGAGTGGGGCCTGACCAAGAGCTGCGACGGCCTGGACAGCGGCGACGACACCTACTTCATCCAGAAGCTGCACGACTACATCTCCAACAACGACGTGGCCTACGAGAGCTACTTCAACCACGACCCGTCCGACTGCGAGCAGCACAAGCTCAACACCGGCAACTTCCCCAAGGCCGCCGCGCTGTACAAGAAGCTGTGGGTGGAGGGCTTCGCCCCCAAGCCGGCGCCGGTGACCACCGGCACCCCCGCGACCAGCACCACCCTGGTGCGCGTGCGCACCGACTCCGACGTGAACTCGCCGAAGTTCGAGCTCAACGGCGCCCACCTGCACGGTGCGAACTACATCGACGTCGAGGTGCCGGCCAAGACCACCCGCTCGGTGGCCTTCTACCTGGACCGGGCGACCACGAGCACGCCCACCAAGACCGAGTTCACCGCCCCGTACGACTTCGGCGGCATGTCGCCGATCTCGCCGACCGCCCTGCCGACCGACGTGTCGACCTGGACGGCGGGCACGCACACCCTGACGGTCGTCGTCAGCCGCTACAACCTGCCGACGATCACCCAGACCGCCACCTTCCGCGTCGGCATCGTCCCCGGCGTGGACGACGTCGCCCCCACCCCCGTCGTCACCGCCTCCCCGCGGCCCACCGCGACCCCGACCACCACGCCGACCACCACGCCGACCACGACGCCGACCACCGCGCCGGCCCCGGTCACCGCTCCCTCGAACACCACCCTGGTGGTCAGCACCCGCGCCGACCGCAGCGGCGCCGTGCCGCTGGACGGGACCACCGCCACGGGCCCGATCCACGTCTTCGCCGCCGCCGAGGGCGCCACGAAGGTGGCCTTCCACCTGGACACCCCCACCACGGGCACGCCCTACTCGGTGGAGACCCACGCGCCCTTCGACCTGGTGGGCACCAGCGGCAGCAGCGCCCTGCCGCTGGACACCGCGAAGCTGACGGTGGGCGCCCACACCCTCAAGGCCGTGGTGACCCGCGCCGACGGCAGCACCGTCACCCACAGCTCCACCTTCACCGTCCAGCGCTGACGGTCCGACGTCCCGCAGGGGCGGTCCCGGTCACCCGGGGCCGCCCCTCAGTCGTCCCCGAAGTGCTGCAGGTACGCGGCGGCGGCCTCGGGGTTGCAGCCGCGGTCGAGGCGGAACTCGCACGGCGAGGCGGCGTCGTTGGTGCGGTTGTAGTACGCCTCGTACGCCAGCACGTCGCTGTTCTCGCGGAAGAAGCGCGCCATGCCCTCGACGTACGCCACCGCGTCGGCGTCCGGGGCGTTGGTGCGGTCCACCCCCCACTCCGGCACCGCGAGCTGCTTGCCGTGGGCGCGGGCGAACTCCGCGTAGCGGCACAGGCCCTGCGGCCGCTCCGCCGTGCCCCGCGAGCACAGCGCGTCCCAGTCGGCGGCGCTGCGCACCTCCGCCGGCAGGTAGACGTCGTTGGCGACGATGTCGACGAACTCGTCGCCGGGGTAGACGTCGGCGATGTTCGTGGTGCCCCCGCCCGAGCCGTAGTTGAGCTCGATGCGCACGTCCGGGGCGGTGTCGCGGAAGACCGCGGCGAAGCGCCGGAAGCACTCGCGGAAGTCGCGCTCGGCCCGCTCCACGTCGCTGCCGCCGCCGTTGCGCTCGGCGCTGACGCCCCAGGGGTACCAGCTCGCCGAGCCCTCCCAGCCGGGCCGCACGATCGCGTCCTCGAAGCCGTTCTCGACGAAGCCGCGCGCCATCGCCCGGTAGCGCTCGTCGTTGCCGCCGGCCGCGCAGGTCGCCAGCGTCTGCCCCGGCTCCTCGCTCACCAGGGGCACCGCGTAGCTCAGCAGGCGGTCCTCGCCCTGCTCGCGCGCCTCGCGCAGCCCGTACGTCTCCTGCGCCACGGCCCAGGTGTCGGCGCTGTTCCACGTCACCCGCACGTCGGCCGGGCGCCCGCGCCAGCGCTCGAAGGCCGCGATGCCGCCGTCGTCGGAGCCGCCGCTGACCCAGGGCAGGCCCGAGCGCCGCTCGTCGGGGCCGCTCCCGGCGCGCCACAGCGCGAGGGCCGCGGACGCCGCCACGAGCAGCACCACCAGCAGCGCGGCCGTGGCCGCCCGGCGGCGGGGGCGGCGAGCGGCTGGGCGCGCCGCCGCCGCCCGGCCCGGTGCGGCGAGCGGGCTCACCGACCCTCGTCCGCGGGCGCGCCCGC